>DATHUY010000150.1 GCA_035461765.1 Longimicrobiales bacterium | reverse complement strand
GATCCAGACCGATGCCGCGATCAATCCGGGCAACTCGGGCGGTCCACTCCTCAATTCGCGAGGCGAGGTCATCGGCATCAACACGGCGGTGCTGAATGCGACGCCGAACGGCCGTCCGATCGTCGGCATCGGCTTCGCGATCCCGATCAATCTCGGCAGGGACGTCGCAGAGCAGCTCGTCACGACGGGTGTGGTGACGCGGCCGTACCTCGGCTTGCGGCCGGTAGGCCTCTATCCCGAGCTGGTTCGGCAGTTCAGACTGCCCGCAGAGGAAGGCATCCTCGTCGTGAACGTGGAGCCGGGCGCCCCGGCGGACCGTGCGGGCCTGCGCCAGGGCGACATCATCACGCAGATCGGTGACGCGGAGATCGAGGATGAGGGAGACCTGCGCCGCGTTCTGCGTAATTCGCAGCCGGGTCGGACTGTGCGGGTGACGGGTCTGCGGGCGGACGGGAGTCGTTTGTCGGTGGAATTGACGCTGGGGGAGATGCGATACCGGTAACCACCGCCAGTCGGACGCGGAACCCACTCTGCAGATTGGCCCATCCGACCAGGTCGGCGCCCATTCGGCCGCCCCGGCCTCGGTCGCCCTGGCGCGTTACGGCGCGCCGAACGCCGGGATCAGCGGTTCCGCCCGGGCGGGCGGAGGGTCACCGACATGGCGCCCGGGGCCATTCTGCAGAGTGGGTTCCGCGTCCGACTGGTCGGCGTCAGTCCAGCTGCTCCGCTGCCCGCTTCCGGGCCGTCGCCAGGTAGCCGGCCTCGAGATCCAGCAGGTTCGCGATCTTCCGCAGCATGTAGCTCTCGTGACGCTGCACCTCACCGTCCGTCAGCACCAGGCCCCACATGATCTCCGCCAGCAGCGTCTTCTGGCCCAGGTCGTAGCTGTCGCGTATCAGCGACGTGAACTGATACAGGTCGATAGCGTTCGAGCGTTCCGCTTCCGCCAACTCGATCAGTCCCCCGACGGTTTCCTGATCGAGGTCGAAATGACGCTGCATCACCGCCTCGATGTGTGCGCGCTCGGCATCAGAAAACGCCTCGTCGGCATATGCGATTTCCAGCAGCAGCGCGCATGCGGCTACGTGCAGCTTCTGCCGCTCGTCCTCGGCATCGACCTGCGCCTGCGCCTCTCCGTTTCCACCGTTGGCTGCGGGCGCCATATGTTCGGCGAAGAACTGCCTTATCTGCTCCATCACCTGCGACCTCCACTGTCTCGTGCCGTGCCGGCTCGTCGGCGCGGTTCATGTCTGAACCGCTCACGTCTCCGCCGGCAATGTCGGTGCGCCGGCGCAGTCGCGCCAGAGGTGCCGGCGCCTTTGCCCCGCTGATCGCGCGCGCCGGCCGTTGTTGCGGTCCACCGGGTTCGCGCGCGGCCGCTGTCATGTCCCGCTGATCTCGCGCGCGACCCGCTCGTTCTCCCGCCATACGCGCAGGAGGTTGCCGCCCCAGAGCTTCCGGATGTCGTCCTCGGAATAGCCGCGCCGTACCAGCTCGAGCGTGATGTTGAACGTCTCGGCCGCGCTGTCCCAGCCGGTGACGCCACCTCCGCCATCGAAGTCGGAGCTGATGCCTACGTGATCGACGCCGATCAGCTTCACCGCGTAATCGATGTGGTCGACGAAGTCGGTGACGGCAGCCGACGGCCACCGGCTCTCGATCTCCGCCATTCCCTTCTGGTACCGCGCCCGCGTCGCATCATCGAGGTTCTGCATGCCGCCCCGGCCGCCCGCGATGCCGAGCTCCTGTCGCAGCGCCTGCATCGCCTGCTGCCGCTCCGGCGGCTGTTCCTTAACGTATCCCGCGAACGCGACCGTCTGCATGACACCGCCCGTCTTCGCGAGGGCGCGCATCATCTCGTCGTCCATGTTGCGCTCGATGGACGTGAGCGCACGCGCACTCGAGTGCGACGCGATGATCGGCGCGCGACTGATCCGTGCCGCATGCAGCGCCGCCGCCTTCGAGATGTGCGATACATCGACCATGATGCCGAGCCGGTTCATCTCCGCGACGACCTGCTCGCCGAATGCACTCAGGCCGTTGTGCTCGAAGCCCTCGTCGCCGCTCCGCTCGCTCGGCTGCCACGAGTCCGCAATGTCGTTGTGACCGTTGTGCGCCAGCGTCATGTAGCGTGCGCCGAGCGTGTGGTATTTCTCCAGCAGCGAGATATCCCGACCGATGACGTAGCCGTTCTCGATCCCGATCGCGGCGACCAGCCGGCCGCTCTCATGAATGCGCTCCACGTCGTCCGCAGTGAGAGCGAGGCCGATCTGGTCCGGGCAGAGCTCCTTCGTCAACCGATGGATCGCTTCGAACTTCTGCATCGCCTGCTGCTGCGCACGCTCGTAGTTCTCCGGCGTGCGCAGCGTCTGGCCGACATAAACGATGAGGAACGCGACGTCGAGGCCGCCCTCCCTCATCTTCGGGACGTCCACCTGCATGCGCGTGCCCGTGCACGGATTCATCTCGGGTGTAGCGTAGTTGCCCGGTATGTCGTCGTGCGTGTCGATCGTGATCACCGACTCATGGATCCGCCGCGCGCGCTCGAGCAGCGCACTGTCGTTCTGCGCGGACGCAGGCAGGATCGAAAACCCGGTGGCGAGGAGGGCGGTCGCGCAACAGATCAGCCTGCGCATGTGTACCTCTGTGCACAGTGGAAGGGCGTGTGGCGTCGCAGGGCCAATCTAGATCGGTCGGCCGCCTCCCGCCAATCAGCGGCGATGGCGCCGAGGATCGGGATCCGCGCCGCCGCGCCGGCCGCTCGCGCGCTTGCCGGCCGCCGGCTCCGCGCGTTATCTCAGATCGTCGAACCCCGGAACTGGAGCAACCATGCGTTCACGGCTCGGCCTCGCCGCGCTGCTGCTGTTTCTGCTGCCGCTCGACGCACCTGCACAGGCAGTCATCGAGAGCGATGGCGCCGCCGAGCTGGGCGTGGCACTGCGCCGACTCGGCACGACGAAGCGCGTGCTCATGATCGCCGCCCACCCGGATGATGAGAACACGGCGCTGATCGCGGAGCTCGCGCTCGGTGATGGCGCGGATGTCGCCTATCTGTCGCTGACGAGAGGCGAGGGTGGTCAGAACCTGATCGGTCCGGAGCTTCAGGAAGGACTCGGCTTCATCCGCTCGGAGGAGCTGCTTGCGGCACGCCGGCTTGATGGCGCGCGCCAGTTCTTCACGCGTGCGTACGACTATGGCTTTTCGAAGTCGGCCGATGAAGCATTCACGCAGTGGCCGCGCGACTCGCTGCTCGCCGACGTCGTCGAGGTCGTGCGTCGGTACCGTCCGGACGTCATCGTGTCGGTGTTCAGCGGGACGCCGTCGGACGGACACGGTCAGCACCAGGCCGCCGGCATCATGGCGCGGGAGGCGTTCACGGCCGCCGGCGACCCGGCGCGCTTCCCCGGGCAGATCGCGCGCGGGCTGACACCGCATTCGCCCGCGTACCTCTTCCAGGCGCTCTACCGCCCGCCCGAGGATCCGCCGATCCGCATCGCTACGGGGGACTACGATGCGCTGTTCGGCCGGTCGCGTTACCAGATCGCGATGCAGAGCCGCAGCCGCCATCGCTCGCAGGACATGGGCATGGCGCAGCCCATGGGGCCGCAGTCGACGGCGCTGCGCGTGATGGATGGGCCGTACCCTCCGGGCGCGCAGTCGCTGTTCGCGGGGCTCGACACCACACTGTCGCAGCATGCACGCCGCGTCGGCGCGGACGCGGACGTCATCACCGGCCTGGAAGAGTACGAGAGCGAAGTCGCCAGCCTCCGTACCGGCTTCAACCCGCTTCGTCCCGCAGGGCTGAACGGCGGGCTCGCGCGTGCGGTACGCGCCCTGGACGCGGCAGCGGCCGCGCTGGCAGGCTCCTCCCACGATGAGCTGCTGCGTCGTATCGCCGCCGAGCGCGCACAGGCGGCCGATGTGCTGCTGCTGGATGCCGGCGTGCTGGTCGATGTCCTGGCGGACACGCCGACGCCCGTGCCCGGCACTGCGTTCGAGATCACCGCGACGATCTGGAATGGCGGGCCGGCGGCCGTCGCATTGCGTGACGTGCGTCCGCTGCTGCCCACCGGCTGGGAGGTCACTGCTGATGCCGGGTCTGCGATGACGCTCGCTCCTGATCAGGTCATCCAGCACACCTGGCGCATACGTGTCCCGGAGGACGCCGAGCCCACGCAGCCCTATTTCCTCCAGATCGAGCGGTCGGGCGCCATGTATTCGTGGCAGGGTGTACCGGACAGCATCCGGACACTGCCGTTCCAGCCGCATGACATCGCTGTCGGTATCACGGTCGATGTCGGTGCGGAAGCGCGCCTGCGGCGGGCGGCGGAATTCGCGGTCATCGACAAGGCGGTGGGCGAGCTGCGACGTCCGCTCCTCGTCGTGCCCGCGGCTACCGTGGCCGTCGAGCCGCGCGTTGCGGCCATCCCCGCAGGCGCCGCTGCGCCGCGTTCCGTTGCCGTCACCGTCAGTGCCGCACGGGATGGCATGGACGGCACCGTCTCGCTGCGCGCACCTCGCGGCTGGAGCATCGCACCCGCGAGCGCCGCACTCACGCTGGGTGCGGGCGAGACGCGCTCGCTCCAGTTCGCCGTCACGCCCCCCGCTGCGGCCTCCGGCGAGGCCGTTCTGCGCGCGTCGTTCGAGAGCGGCGGCCGCGTGTACGACGATGGCTACACGCTCATCGATTACCCGCACATCCGTCCGCATCCCCTCTACCGGGATGCGGTCGTGCGCGCGACCGTGTTCGAGGTGAGCATCGCACCCGACCTGCGCGTTGGCTACATCGAAGGCGCGGGCGACGATGGCGCGGATGCACTCAGGCAGCTGGGCGCTGAAGTCGAGCCGCTCGATGCGGCCGCACTCGCCGGCGCCGATCTGTCCGTCTATGACGCCATTGTCGCCGGCATCCGCGCCTACGAGGTGCGGCCCGACCTCGTCGCGCACAACGACCGGCTGCTCCAGTACGCCCGCGCTGGCGGCACTTTCATCGTGCAGTACAACAAGTACGAGCTGGTCGACGGCGGGTTCATGCCGTTCGCCGCGACCATGTCGCGCCCCCACGGCCGCGTCACCGACGAGAGCGCCGCGGTCACCGTGATCGCGCCCGGTCACCCGCTGATGAGATCGCCGAACCGGATCACGCCCGCCGATTTCGATGGCTGGGTCCAGGAGCGCGGCCTGTACTTCCTCGACACGTTCGATGAGCCGTACGACGCCCTGCTCTCGATGGCCGATCCGGACGAGCCGCCGCAGACGGGGTCGATTGTCGCCGCGCGTCTCGGCGACGGCTGGTACGTCTATACCGGGCTCGCGCTGTTCCGCCAGCTGCCCGAGGCTGTGCCGGGCGCGTATCGACTGCTCGCCAACCTGGTCTCACTGGGGACACCGTCGATCGTGCCCTGAGCCGCCTTGACTCTGGTTTTACAGGGCCTGGAACGGCGGTGTCAGGTTGTCATGGGCGTGGGAACGTGCACGGGCATGTGGAAGGCGCACGCACACGTGTACGGGCAGAGGCACGGGCAGCATGCCACCAGGGCCGTCCCTGCCTCATTCCTCCGCGCCGCGGACCATTCCCCCGGAACTAATCCGGGAAGGTGACTCACGAGAAGGAAGGTTGGCTGCCTCTGCCCGTGCCCGTACACGTGTGCGTGCGCCTTCCACATGCCCCTGCCTCTGCCCATTGCCCATGACAACCTGACACCGCCGTTCACGCGCATCGGAGACCCGGCCCGCCCTTGTCCCGTGCCTGATTCAACAAAACATTCATTCGGGGCGTCCATCCAGACATACCCCGTTCATTCAGCCACGAAGAGGTCATCCCAATGCGACGCAGCACACTCTCGCTCGCCGCGGCCGCTGCGGTCTTTGCCGGCGCGACCCCCGCGCTCGGCCAGACCTGGGCCGTCGAGGACCCCGTACTCCGGCAGATCTGGGAAGTCGGTATGAACGACTCCCGCGTCATGGACATTGCACAGACCCTGCTCGACTCGATCGGTCCGCGCCTGACCGGCACCCCCGGCTATGACAACGCGACGGACTGGGCCGTGAAGACCCTCAGCAGCTGGGGCGTCGATGCACGGAAGGAGCAGTACGGCACCTGGAACGGCTGGCGTCGCGGGATCTCGCATATCGACCTGGTCAGCCCGCGCGTCCGCACGCTCGAGGGGACGATGCTCGCCTGGAGCCCGGGCACGAACGGACGTCCCGTGGAGGCGCAGGTCATCGCCGTACCGTCGTTCGACTCGGAGGCCGCGTTCGAGGCCTGGCTGCCGTCCGTCAGCGGGAAGATCGTCGCTTCCGCGTTCCCGCAGCCGACCTGCCGCCCGATGCGTCACTACGAGGAGTATGGCCAGACGTACAACTTCGGCGGACGTCGTTTCGGCGGCGGTGGGCCCCCGCAGGGCGACCCCGGCCCGGCCAACGCCGCGGAAAAGCTGGCGCAGGAGCGCCGCGCCGCGCAGCAGGCATTCTCAGCCAACAAGCCGCGCAACCTGCGCAACCGTCTCGAGGACGCCGGCGCGGTCGCGATTCTCGAATCCAACTGGTCGAACGACCTGGGCGTGAACAAGATCTTCGGCACCACGACCACGCGCACGCCGACGGTCGATCTCAGCTGTGAGGACTACGGCCTCGTCTACCGCCTCGCCGCCAACAACCAGGGGCCCGTCGTCCGCATCACCGCCGAGGCGGAGGATCTGGGCGAGGTGCCCGTGCACAATGTCGTGGGCATGGTGCGCGGCTCGGAGCTCCCCAACGAGTACGTACTGCTGTCGGCGCACTTCGATTCGTGGGACGGCGGATCCGGCGCCACGGATAACGGCACGGGCTCATCCATGATGCTCGAGACCATGCGCATTCTGCGTCAGGCCTATCCGAACCCGCGGCGCACGATCGTCATCGCGCTCTGGGGCGGCGAGGAGCAGGGGCTCAATGGCTCTCGCCGTTTCGTCGCCATGCACCCCGAGATCGTCGACGGCATTCAGGCCGTCTTCAACCAGGACAACGGCACGGGTCGCGTCCAGAATATCTCGATGTCCGGTTTCGTCGATGCCGCTGCTGCGTTCGGCTCGTGGTTCGCGCGGCTGCCCAGCCAGCTCTCCGGTCAGATCGATCTCCAGATCCCGGGCACGCCCGGCACCGGCGGCACCGACCACGTCTCGTTCGTCTGCGCCGGCGCACCCGCATTCAACCTGAGCGCGCTCGGCTGGGATTACGGCACGTCCACGTGGCACACCAACCGCGATACGTTCGACAAGCTCGTCGAGGAGGATATACGCAGCAACGCCACTCTCGCCGCGATGCTCGTCTACCTCGCATCCGAGCACCCCGATCGTGTCTCGCGCGAGAAGCGCAATATGGGTCAGATCCCCTGGCCGCCGTGCCAGCCGGGCGCTGCAGCTTCGCCGCGCGCGGGGAACTGAACGCGCGGACGGACGACGCGTTGCCGGCGCGCCCCTGCAACCGCTGCGTCGTAGAACGGCGGTGTCAGGTGGTCATGGGCGTGGGAACGTGCACGGGCATGTGGAAGGCGCACGCACACGTTTACGGGCAGAGGCACGGGCACTCTCGAAAGTGTGCCCGTGCCACCGTCCTCCGCGCAGCGAACCTGCCCCGGAAGCAGTCGGGAAGGTGACTCACGAGAAGGAAGGTCGGGTGCCTCTGCCCGTGCCCGTAAACGTGTGCGTGCGCCTTCCACATGCCCCTGCCTCTGCCCATTGCCCATGACAACCTGACACCGCCGTTCTCACCTCTTCCCACCGCCGATCCTGTCCCATACAACCATTCCAGTGTGCCGCTGCGGAGTGCATAGTGGAATGCGCCGGTGACCGGTTCCGTGCCCCTACCCGTCAGTTCTGGCCGAAACCGCTCACCCGCTCGAATTCCACATAACGGACGTGATTGATTTTCAAGCAGTTGGAGCCGTCGACGAGACGGCTTGACGCGTGCCTCCGGATCGTGACCGCCGCGCGAGGATCGGGACGACGTTCGCAGCGGTCACAGCGCGCTCCGCGCGCATTCAACTCACATCGGAGGTACGAAATGTCTCGACGAGGGGAAGTTCCGGGAGGCGGCACACGCATGCGGTGGGTGCTCGCCTCGGTCGGTCTGCTGGGCGCACTGTTCCTCCTCGCGCCGCGTGAGGCGTACGGCGCGAAGAGCTGGAAGCAATGTGTGGACGAGTCGTTTGCCGAATACAACGAGTGTCTGATGGAGACGACCAGCTGGTTCAACCGCAAGCTGTGCGATCTGGACTGGGAGCTGAAGGTGGCGCTCTGCAGCGCATACATCGCCGGTGATATCAAGAACGCATACAACGAAGGCAGCCCCGACTGAAGCCGGCTCCATCCCGATCCTCGCCGGCTCACCCGTCTCAGTCTGTTCTCAGTCAGGAGGTTGTGATGCGTATGCGCAGTACGGTCGTTTCGCTGATTCACGCCTGCCGCGGATGGCTCCTGCCGGCCGGGCTGCTCGGCCTGACCTTCGGATGCGGAGCAGCCGGCGCGGGGCCTGGCTCCGGGATCGAGTATGCCCCGGCGGCGGACGTGCCGCGCCTCGAGTCCGTGGCCCTGCACGGTGACGACATCGGGCTGGTCCGGGACTTCGAGATTGCAGGCGACACGCTGTACCTGCTCGACGCCACCGGCCGCATCGCCGTCATTCATCGCGATGCGGATGGACTGCGCCTGGCCGGGCATATCGGGCGACCGGGCCCCGGACCGGGTGAGCTTCAGCGTCCGACGGGGCTCGCACTTTCCGGCAGCGGGATCGTGGTCGTGGATGGAGCGCGGCTCCAGTTCTTCGACCGGGCCGGCGCGTTCCTGGAGAGCAGACCGCTGTCCCTGCCGTGCGCCATGATGCTCCCGGCGATTGCAGCGAGCGCTGGCGGTCTGTTCGTGCACGGCGGTTGCCTGCAGCGGGGCGTTGCAACCGACACGATGAAAGCCGTGCTCGCGTGGTCGAGCGATACGACCACCTGGGAGGTCGTGGTCACGGCGCCGCGCTATACGATCGATGGATCCCTCGGCAGTGTGTTCGGTGTCCGGTCACTGCTCACCACCGGCTCCACCGGCGTGCATGTGTTCGGCGGCGGCGAGATGAACTGCATCTGGAAGATCACCGATGGCGGAAGCCGCCCCGGTGCGAGTGAGACGTGCCCTGCCGTCGCGGCCCTCTATTCGGCCGATCCACCACCCGGTCTGGAAGACAGACTGCGTTCGGCACGGGTGGCGGGCATGAACATTCGCTGGCCGGAAACACTTCCCGTGTATGTCGAGCGATTTGTGGCGGACGATCGGATCATGCTGCTGCGTCCGTTCGCTGCAGATTCGCTCGTCCTTCAGGCTGCCGCTCCCGGCTCGGCAGATTTTGCGGTCGCGCCGATGGAAGGCCTGATCGGCTGCAGGTCGGGCGGTTGCCTATGGCTGCTCGAGGACACCGCCGTGCCGCGCCTGATCGTGCTGGACCGCGCGCGCATCGAGGCCATGACCGACGCGGAGGTCGGATGAAGCGATCCATCGAGGCGGCGGCTGGGGGCGCTCACAATGCCGAACGCCGTCCCCATCTCCAGAGTGCTCTGATACGCCGCGAGCTGGACGTGGTCTTCGGCATTGTGCTGATTCTGGCGGCGGCCGCTGCCATTGCCGCCGCAGTCTCTGCATACGGTCCTGGCGGCGGGAGTACGCTGCCGCTGTTCGAGTCGCTGCAGCGCCGGTTCGATTTCACGGTGCTGGCCATGATGGCCGCGTTCGTCGTGTTGCGAACCAGCTCGCACATCGAGGCGGACCACACCGACGGGTGGCTCGCTCCGTGGCTGGCCGCAGGTGGCTCGCGTGTGCGGTATGGCGCCGCTTCAGCGCTGTCATCGTTGCTTGCGCCCGCGGCCATCTTCGCCGTTACGGCAGTCGTGTTCGCCATCGTCGTGACACGACTGACCGGCAGTGGCGAGCTGTTGCATATTCTGCCGCGTACGATCGCGTCGGGAGTGATGCTGTTGGCTACGTACTCGGTATGCACGACGGCGATCGGCGTCCTGCTGCGACGTAGCGCCGCAACTGTGGTCGCCACCGCTGTCGTTGTCGCATTGCCGGTGATCGTACTGGTCCGCTTCGCGACCGCCGAGGGTGACGTGCCCATCTGGGCAGTCGTGCTCCCCCTGGTCTCGCCCATGCTCGTCGCGCCGGCGGACACCTACAACGTCCTGCGCGCGACGATCTATGTCGTTGTCATGAGTGCGCTGGTCGCGGGCGTGGCGCACCGGTACGCGGGACGGGTGCAATGACGCTGGAAATACGCCACGGCCCCGTGCGGCGCGGGCGGCGGACAGTCCTCGAGGCGGGCCACATCACGGCGCGAATGCCGGCTGCGCTCGCGCTGGTCGGCATCAATGGCTCGGGCAAATCCTCTCTGTTCATGCACCTGACCGACACGCTGTCGTCGCGCGGGGCGTCCTCCGTGACGCTGGACGGCCGCCCGCCGACGCTGGCCTTCGTGCCGCAGGTACCGGCGTTGCCCGGCTGGCTGCGCGCCGAGCAGGTCGCGGCGCTGTTCCGGCTGTCATTCGCCGACCTGGTCAGTTCCATGCCCGGCATGTACCTGACCGAAATGGCCGGACGCAGGGTGGCGACATTGTCGGTCGGCCAGCGACAGGCGCTCGCCATCGCGATCGCGCTCGGACGTGACGCCGATGTGACGTTCATGGACGAGCCGTTCTCGGCTCTGGATTTCCGTCGGCGGATAGGTGTGCTCGAGCTGCTGCGCGCGCGACGAGGTGCCGGCCGAGCCGTCGTCATGTCCTCCCAGTCGGCTGCCGACCTGATCGAGCTGTGCGACCGGTTCGTCGTCATCCGCGATGGCCGTTACGTGTTCGATGGCAGTCGATCCGACCTGTCGGACGGTACGGGACGCGACGTGGAACAACGTCTCCTCGAGCTGCTGACAATGCCCGCTCCAGCCATGGAGGCGCCCATGCGCCGGCATTAGCCTTGGCGCATGACGGAGCCGCTCGGACCTGTACTCGGAACCAGCCGCGCAGCCCGCGCGATTCGCGAGTTCGCGCAGCTCGCCGCCGGCGTTCGTGCACCCGTTCTCATCACGGGAGAGACCGGGACTGGCAAGGGTGTGCTCGCCGCGGCCATTCACCGCGCGTCGCCGCGCGCTGCCGCTCCTCTGGTCGCAGTCAACTGCGCCGGCGTACCGGAGTCCCTGTTCGAGAGCGAGTTCTTCGGTCACTCGCGGGGCGCCTTCACCGGAGCGCATCAGGCGCGCCGCGGCCTCTTCGAGATGGCGGACGGCGGTACCCTGTTCCTCGACGAGGTCGGCGAGCTGACACTTCCACTTCAGGCCAAGCTGCTCACGGCCATGGATCAGGGTGAGATCCGGCGGCTCGGTGCGGAGAAGACCCTGCATGTGGATGCCCGTATCCTCGCGGCGACCGCGGTCGACCTGGAGACGGCGGTCAGCGGCGGCTCCTTCCGCCTTGACCTGTACCACCGCCTGCTGGTCCTGTCCTTCCACATGCCGGCGCTGCGGGACCGCGGCGCCGACATTCTGCTTCTGGCGCGCCACTTCGTGTGCACCTTCGCGGCCCGCCACGAGAAGAATGTCGGCGACCTGCATCCCGACCTGATCCGGGTCATCGAGCGGCATCCCTGGCCGGGCAACATTCGCCAGCTCGCCCACGCGATGGAGGCGGCCGTCCTTCATGCTCCGGGGCCCCGGTTGCGTCCGGCCGACATTCCCGCACGGATCCTGGATCACGGGGTGGCGCCCGACACAGTCGCGCACCGCTACTCGTTCTATGGCACGGAGTCGGAGGAGCGCGCGCGCATCGAACGGGCGCTCAGGGCGCATCACGGCAATCTGACGCGGGCGGCGCGCGCGCTCGGGATGTCCCGGAACACACTCAGGTCGCGTATTTCCTGCGTCCGCGGGGACCGGCCGGCCGGTGACCGGTTGCCCGGACCCGCCCCGGCTCCTTCTATTATCGATGCCGGAGGAGCTGCCGGCTCGACCCATTGATCGGAGTCCTTATGAAGTTCTGCCGTCGCTTGCTGCCGCTGGCCATACTCGCACCCGTCGCGTTCACGACACCGTTGAGCGCACAGGAGATCGCGCTGAAGGGCGGCATCGCCGTGTCTCATTTCCAGTCCGTAGGCCCCAATCCTTTCGACGGCACGTTCGTGTCGACGGCCTTCGGCGGCCACGCACGCTTCCGGTTCGGACGCATCGCGCTCCAGCCGGAGCTCCAGATGGTCTCGCGCGGCGCGACCGCCGAGGCCAGCGCGCTGGACGAGCGGATGCGGCTGGAATACATGGAGGTGCCGCTGATGCTCGTTGTACCCGTTCGCATCGGCAGCTTCGAGCCCTATGCGTTCGGCGGGCCGATGATCTCGCTCGAGACGCGGTGCCGCTCGGTCATCGAGGAAAACAACCTCAAGACGAACTTCGACTGTGACGACCGCAGCGGCGGCAGCGCATTCGACCGGCGCGCGCTCGACTATGGCGCCAGCGCCGGAGCCGGCGTATCGCACAAGCTCGGCAGCGGCCGCGTCCTGCTCGAAGGCCGCTACACCTGGGGACTGCGTGATATCTACGACGGACTCGACAACATCGAAGTGCGGAACCGGTCCTACGTCGTATCGATCGGTTACACGATCATCGCCGATGGCATGAACTGAGCTCCGGCGGAGAAAACGCCCTCGGCGATGGGGCCCTGCCGCCGCTGCCGCCGCGGCCGTACCCGTCGCCAAAGCCGGCTCGCTGACGCCCCTGCCGCCGCGGACTGTACCCATCGGCCACAGCCGGCCGCGGTTCCGCACCCGCCCGGAGCACGCCCGCCCCCTGCGCGTGCGAAAGGAACTCGCTTACCCTACGTTAGGTACCCCCAATGTGCGGTCTCCCGGCCGCGCATCCCACGTATTCTGGAGGTCGTACATGACGGTATTCCGTGGCATTGCTGCCGCGCTGGTAGTGTTGAGCGTGGCCGCGGCCGACGCAGGCGCACAGTCACTGGCCGGCGGCGATGTCTCATCCGCGCGCGCCGGATTCGGCCTCGGCCTCGCCCTGGGCGAGAACGAGCTGTTCATCGGCGAGCCCAACAACTCCACGCGTCCGGGCGTGATCTACGTCTATCGCCGTAGCGCATCGGGCTGGGTGGAGAGTGCCCAGCTGACTGCGCCCGATGCCGAGCCTTCCGATGGATTCGGTCAGAACCTCGTGCTCGACGGCTCCACGCTGTTCGTCGGCGTTCCGTCGTACGAAGAGAACCGGGGCATTGTCCACGTATTTGAACGCTCCGCGACCGGCTGGTCACCCACCGGGACGCTGGAAGGCGCCGACCTGCCAGGCGTCAACCGATTCGGCACCGCGATCGCCGTGAGCGGCGACTTCGTATTCGTCTCCGCGCCCGCCCAGGAGCAGGGCACCGGCGCTGTCTACGTTTTCCACCGCGATTTCGACGGTTGGGACCAGGTAACGAAGCTGACCGCCGACTCCGCGGCACCGCGTACGTCGTTCGGCGCTGCAGTCGCCGCGGACGGAGACCGCCTGTTCGTCGGTGCACCTGCCGTGAACCAGAACCGGGGCGCGGTGACGGTCTTTGCGCGCGACCCCTCGACGAACCAGTGGCGCTCGACGGGTCTGCTGCCCGCACCGGAGCTGGAGCCGAACTCGCGTTTCGGCATGGCCATGACCGCGTCGAACGGTACCGTCATCGTCTCGGCGCCCGTGGTCGGCGGAGCGACCGGCGTCGCCTACGCATTCCGCCAGACACAGGAAGGCGCGTGGACGCAGACCGCGGAGCTCGCACCGGAGCCGGCCGTTCCGAACACCGTCTTCGGCGTCAGGCTCGATGCCGATGACGATGAGCTGCTCGTGGGCGCCGTCGGCGCCGATACGGCGCGCGGCGCGGTATTCCACTTCGTGCGCAGCGCCGATGGTGGCTGGTCTGCACCACACCGCATCTCGCCGATCGAGCCGCTGGAGCGCGGCGGCCAGCTCGGTGGCGCGGTCGCCCTCCATGGCGATGTGGCCGCTGCGACGATAGTCGGAGCGGATCACGGCCTCGGTGCGGTCCTGGTGTTCGAGCGACAGAACGGCACCTGGACCCAGACGGCGTTTCTCAACGGTCCGACCGAGACCCTCGCGTCGGTCACCGGCGGAGAGGTCCGCTGCTCCACGGAGGGCACGGCCGGTGAGTTCGACTGCCGCGACGTGGAGATGCTCTCCTTCCTCTCCATCCCCGACCTTGGCGGTGGGCGCGGTGTGCGGCTCAACGACGTCTGGGGCTGGACGGACACCCAGTCCGGCAAGGAGTACGCACTGGTGGGTCGTATCGACGGCATGTCGGCCGTCGACATCTCCGATCCCTCCAATCCGGTGTTCGTGGCGGACCTGCCACTCACTGAAGGCGCGACGCCTTCTACCTGGCGCGACATCAAGGTCTACAGGGACCACGCCTACATTGTCGCGGATGGGTCCGGGCCGCACGGGATGCAGGTGCTCGACCTCACGAAGCTGCGCGCGTTCAGCGGCACACCGCTCGATCTGGTGGCTGACACCACCTATCGCAACGTCAACAGCGTGCACAACATCGTCATCAACGAGGAGTCCGGCTTCGCCTATGCCGTCGGCGCCAGCCAGGGCGGCGAGACGTGCGGCGGCGGCCTGCACATGATCGACATCCGCGAGCCGAAGAACCCGAAGTTCGCCGGCTGCTTCTCCGATCCGCAGACGGGCCGCGCATCGACCGGGTATTCCCACGATGCGCAGTGCGTCATGTACAAGGGGCCGGACGAGCGCTACCAGGGCCGCGAGATCTGTCTTGGCGCCAACGAGACGGCGCTGAGCATAGCCGATGTCACGGACAAGGAGAACCCGCGCGCACTTTCTCGCGCGAGCTATCCCAGCGTCGCTTACTCCCATCAGGGCTGGCTCGACAACGAGCACCGCTACTTCTACATGAACGATGAGCTGGATGAGGCCAACGGCCTGACCCAGAAGACCCGCACGCTCGTGTGGGACCTCGCCGACCTGGAGGATCCGCAGCTCATCAGGGAGCACATGGGCGTTGAGGCCGCCATCGACCACAACCTGTACATTTCGGGCGATCTCATGTATCAGTCGAATTACAAGAGCGGGCTCCGCATCCTGGATATCTCCGATCGCGAGAATCCCCGCGAGATCGCATTCTTCAAGACGTTCCCCGGCGATGACGCCGGTGTCGGGTTCGACGGCTCCTGGAGCAACTATCCGTACTTCAAGAGCGGGGCTATCGTGGTATCGAGCATCGGCGAGGGCCTGTTCGTGCTCAGGAAGCGCGATACGACGACCGTCTTCTAGGATTCAGATCGGCCGTCCGATGGACGGCAGGACGAACGAGCGGGAGCGCGGTGCGGCCGGATGGCTGACGCCGTCGCTCCCGCAGGAGTTGAGATCATGAGCATTCGCCTTACACGCATGATTCGCGCGCTGATCGCGATAGTGATTGCAGCGTCGACAGCCGCGGCCTGCGCCGCTCCGGCCGCGCAATCGGGCGCACCGGCCGATGCCGTCGCCGCGGCCGGTCTCCTCTACGTCTGCAATCAGGATGATGCGACCGTCAGCGTCATTGACATGGCGACGAACCGCGTGGTTCGTACGGTCGACCTGCAACAGCTGGGGTTCTCGGCGAATGCCAAGCCTCATCATGTGGCCGTCGAGCCTGACGGCTCGTACTGGTATGTCACCCTGATCGGTGACGGCCGTATCGTGAAGCTCGACAGCAGCGATCGCATGGTCGGCCAGGTCCCGTTCGAGACGCCCGGCATGCTGGCGCTGCACCCCACGGAGGACCTGCTCCTCGTCGGGCGGTCGATGACTGCGGTCAACCCGCCGCAGCGTATCGGCGTGCTGCGCCGCTCCGACATGATGCTGAACGAGCTGCCGGTGTTCTTCCCGCGGCCGCATGCACTCGCGATCGAGCCGCGCAGCGGCATCGCGTACACGGCCAGCCTGGCCGTCAACCAGATGGCGGCCGTCGACCCCGCGCAGGAAGAGGTGGAGCTTGTCGACGTGCCGGGTCCCGCACACGCCCTGATGCAGTTTGCCGTGTCGCCGGACGGACGCACGCTGGTGGTCTCCGCGGAGCTGAGCCACAAGGTCTTCATCTTCGACATCACCTCTCCCATGGCACCGCGCATGACGGACGAGATCGATGTCGGGCCGCAGCCGTTCGATCCGATCTTCACGCCGGACGGCCGCTACGTGTATCTCGGCAACAAGGCCGCGAACACGGTGACGGTGATCGACATGTCCACGCGTACCGTTGCGAAAGTCATCACGGGGCAAGGCCTCGCGCAGCCACACGGCGTCGCCGTGTCGCCTGACGGCCGCTACGTCTACATCTCCAACAACAACACAGGGCAGACTCACGACATGAGTGCCGGCCACGAGGCGCATGCCGCCGCCGCGACACCGGGCCGCGGCACGGTCGTCGTGATCGACACCGCCACACGTGACATCGTCTCCGTCATAGAGGTCGGTCGCAACGCCAGCGGCATCGGCACCCGCACACCCGCACGATGAAGCGCGCAGTTCTCCTCTGCACCATCCTCGGCGCGTGCGCGTCCGCACCGCCGACCGCAGATACGCCAGCGCCGTCGTCTGCCCCGCCCGGCGACGGCGGCTGGCGGCGCGAGGTCGCCCCGATCACCGTTCTCGATGAGAACGCACGCCAGTACACGCACCCGTTCCTCGGCGGCCTGGATGTGCCGCGCCCGCAGTTCGTCGACATTGACGGCGACGGCGACCTGGATCTCTTCGTCCAGGAGCGGTCCAATGATCTGATGCACTTCGAGAACACGGGCACGCCCGCGTCAGCCCGTTACGAGTGGCGCAGCGACAAGTACCGTGACATCGACATCGGCGAGTGGTACCGCTTCATCGACATGGACGGCGACGGCGATCACGACATGATCGCGGAGCGACCGTACAGCTACATCCGGCTCTACAAGAACACCGGCTCGGCCACAGCGCCGCGATTCGAAGTCGTGGGTGACACACTGCGTGACGCTGCGGGAGACCCCATATTCGCCGATCGCCAGAACATCGCGAACGCGGCCGATCTCGACTGCAACGGCCTCATGGACCTGTTCCTCGGCCGCGTCGACGGGACCATCACTCGTTACGAGGAGACACCATCGACCAACGGTGCCGCTCCGCGGTTCCGCTTCGTCACGAATCGCTTCGAGGGCATCGAGATCGTCGCCGCCTTCGGCAGCATGCGACACGGCGCCAACTCGATGTACTTCGCCGACGTGGACGAGGATGGCGACCTCGACCTGTTCTGGGGCGACTTCTTCGAGGCCGGCGTTCTGTTCATCCAGAACCACGGCACCTGCCCGAGCCCGAACCTGCGCGGCGAGCCGGAGCCGCTCCGACGCGCGGACGGGGAGACGATCCTGACCAGCGGTTACAACGTGCCCGTCCTGACCGATATAGACAGTGATGGCGATCTCGATTTCTTCATTGGTGTCATTGGCGGTGCGTTCAACCCGAACACCACGGCCTCGGACAACTTCCACTTCTACGAGCGCACCCCGGCCGGGCTCGAGCTCCGCACGACACGGTTCCTGGATGGCATCGACGTCGGCAGTGAGAGCACCCTCGCCGTCGCGGACATCGATGCGGACGGCGACCTGGACATGCTCGTCGGAAACAAGATCGATCGCACGTCCAGCCAGCGCGCTCGCGTCTATGTCTTCCGTAATGATGGTTCGGCCGTCGCTCCGCGATTGCAGCTCACCGATACGCTGGACCTCGCGGCATCGTACCACCATGCACCCGCGCTCGCGGACCTGACGGGAGACGGCCGGCTCGAGCTGCTGCTCGGCACGTGGAACGACGGCGTGCTCTTCTTCTCGAATACAGGCTCGCCGCAGGAGCCGCAGTGGGTGCAGGACAGCACACGCACCGTGCGCCTCACGCGCGGCAGCAACTCCACACCCGCGCTGGTCGACATCGACGGAGATGGCGACCTGGACCTGTTCGTGGGCGAAGCGTCGGGCACGCTGAACTTCTACCGCAACACCGGCACTTCGTCAGCCCCGGCGTTCGAGCTGGTGTCGGACGAGTTCGATGCGATCGATGTCGGCCGGCGCAGCCATCCCGCATTCGTCGATATCGATGGGGACGGGGATTACGACATGGTGGTCGGGCGCGAGGAGGGTGGCGGCGTCGTCTTCAGGAATGACGGTACCCGTACCGAGCCGCGCTTCGTCCAGGACGACAGCATGCTGCTGCCGCTGCCGGCGCTCGCGGCGCCGGTCTTCGCAGACATGGATGGGGACGGTCTGCCCGAGCTGCTGTCCGGCAACCTGAGCGGCGGCGTTTTCTTCTTTCGACGCTAGACAGGCAGTCGGCCGATCCGCAGCAAAAAGGGGGAGCGCAGCCTGTCTGCGCTCCCCCTCCTGCATCTGCTGACGCCGGTCAGTTGCCGCCGCCGCCGCGTGGCTTCGCCGTGCGCGTCGGCTTCGACGAGCTGCCGCTGCTGCTCGCAGGCTTCGACGTCGTCGTCGCGGGCTTCGAGGTGCTCGTGGCGCGCGCCGGTGCCGCCGTGCTCCTGTCCGCTCCGCGCGGATTCGCCGTGCCGCGCGCGGTGCCGGTGCGGGTATACCCGCGTCCCTTCACTACGGCGCCGCCCTCCGGGTCCCGCACTTCGCCGTCATCCGGCTGCACGATCACGACCACCGGGCGCGTCCCGTAGTTCCAGCCGTAGGGGTCATAGCCGTACGGCGAGTAACCATATATGCCGCGGTTGCGCGAATAGCCGTAGCGGCTGTTGTAACAGCCGTAGCGGCTCGACGTGAAGAACGGATCGTAACAGTCCTCCAGGTAGGAGCGCGCGGCGTTCCGCTCGCCATACTCGTCAGCGTCCGCCCGCATCCCGCGCTGCGGCGCCACCGCGAACTTCGTCGGGTAGGACAGCGCGACCATGACATCGATCGTCGATGTGGGCACGCCGGCCTGCTGGAGGCGGACGAGCTTGCCGGCATCCAGGCCGAACCCCTGCTGACGCTCCGCGAGCAGGGCCTCGACGACCGGCGCCGCAACGTGCTTCGATGCCTCGATCACCGCGTCGATCTCCAGCGGTGCTGCGGCATCGAGCCGCGCGGTTTCCTGCGCCAGCTGCTGATCCTGCGGCAGCTCCGCCGAGATCCATGACGGGATCTCCGTCGGGTCGGCGGCGCGGTACCGAATGGTGCGCGCGGCATGCTGGCCATTGACCGTCAGCGCCTGCGCGTCCACCCACTCCGTCTCCGATACCATCGCCAGCACACCCGTCGACAGCCGGCCCAGCCCGCTGCACGCCAGCTCCGCACGCGTGAAGATCCGGCGCCCATCGGCCGAGAAGAACGCGCTCTCCGATCCCGTGCAGCCGCCCTCCTCGATCTCACGCGCGACACCGTCCGCGCGCACCACCGTCTCTTCCGCGATCTGGCCGTCCTCGATCGTGGCGATGCGCACCGCACTCGCGTCCGC
>DATHUY010000149.1 GCA_035461765.1 Longimicrobiales bacterium | reverse complement strand
GTGACGGCGTGGCTGCCTCAGCGCTATCCGTCCGGCGTTCTCCCGCACGCCATTGCATACGCTTCGTATCTCATGCAGGACACGGCGGCAGTCGCGCTCTCCGACGCGATGTCACGATTCACCTCTTCGTACTTCGGATCGGAAGACCCGGCGCTCGTCTCCGCGTTCGTCCGGCTCGCCGGCATTGAAAGTTCCCGCGAAGACCTGCTGGCCACTTTCTGGAGCGATTCTGCATCGTTCGCAATACGGCTCACGCCCGAGAACCGCGCGCGCGACGTATCGTATCTGACTCGTACAACGGGGCTTGCCCACGCTGTCCGCAGCCAGCGCGCTGCCGTGCAACGAAACGAGGATGCCTACGAATCGTACGTCCTGCTCGCCGAGCTTCTGGAGTTCCTCGGGCGCAGGCGCGCCCTGCCCGCGGCGGTGACGCATGCCATCGCCGCGGCCGAAGCCGATCGCAGCCGTGGGAACAGCGGCATGGCGATCGACCGTCTGCAGACAATGGCAGAAGAGGTCCGCGCGCTCGAAACGACCCGCCTATCCCTGATCGGTCGGCTGGATGTCCACTGGGACGGCTATCGATATCCGGATCATCCTCTGAAGAACGGGGGCGGCGCGAACAGCCTGATGTGGTGGCTGAAGGACCAAAGTCAGCACACCTATGCGCACTCCGTCCTCATCGAGTGGCTGGAAACGACGGCCGAGGCGATGCGGCGTCAGAGGTGAGGCGCCTCCACGGAAGCACCCGGGGCCCCGCGACTGAATTCTCCGTCCCGCCAACGCCACGGCGCCGGCGGCCGACGTGCGTATCCGACTGACGAACTACGCGATCGAGGTGCGGCGACGTCATCATTCGGATACTGCCCGGTGCGGCTCCGCATAGCGGCGGATGAGCGGCTTGACCGACAGGCCATGGGCGATGATGGACGCGGCGACCACTCCGAGTACGACACCCATGAGGAGGCGCGCTGTTGAATCCGGGACACCCCGGGCCACGGCGAACGACAGGTAGTAGATGGAGCCGATACCCCGGATGCCGAACCAGCTCACCAGCCTGCGCTGGAGTCCCGTGAGTCCGCTTCGCAGCAGGACGGGAGATACGGCCAGCGGACGGATCACCAGGAACAGGAGGGGCGCGAACCACAGGACGTCCAGGGGGATGCGCTCCACCGCCAGCATCGCCCCCACCAGCAGCACCACACCCACCGTCCCGATCCGCTCCAGCTGCTCGCTGAACCCGAGCACCGCCTGCGCCATGTAGGCCGGCGCCGTGTCGGGATCGGTCGCCTCCTCCTCCGCTTCCTCGCTCTCGGCCGCCGCTTCCACCGCTGGTGGCGGTGCCGCCTCGCCGGTATGTCGCCGCTCGATGCGTCGCACGGCCAGCCCCGCGGCGAAGACCGCCAGGAAGCCGTACGAGTGGATGCCGAGAGCGATGCCGTAGGAGAGGGTGATGAGCCCGAGGGCCAGAAAGTCGTCGAGGCCGAGGGCTTCCTGGTGCTCCTGCCTCAGGTAGATGACCCCTCGGCCCACCAGCGTACCGAGCAACGCGCCTACCGCGAGGCCGGCGCCGATGGCCCAGACGACATCGACGGCCCACCAGCGCCAGCCCCACGCCCCGATCTCGTGGAGCCCCAGGAGACCCAGGCCCAGCATGACGAAGGGAAACGCGGTGCCGTCGTTGAGCCCGGCCTCCGCCGTCAGGCTGAAGCGCAGCCGGTCCCGGTCCGTCGGCTCTCCCACCTGGACGTCGGACGCCAGCACGGGGTCGGTGGGGGCGAGGACAGCGCCCAGGAGCACGGCCGCACCCAGGGGAAGTCCCAGCAGCATCGAGCCCACCAGCGTGATGAGCCCGACCGTGAGGGTCATGGAGGCGAACGCCAGCGCCACCGGGACGACCCAGCGCCGTTCCGAGAGGGGAGCTCGCAGCTTGAGCCCCGCCGCGAAGAGGGAGATTATGACGACGATCTCCGCCACTCGCTCGAGCAGCTCCGCACTCTCGACCGGGTCCAGCACCAGGAGCCCGAGTCCCACGGGGCCGAGGAGGACCCCGCCCCCCAGGTAGAGCATGGGCGTGGTGAGAGGAACCCGTCGGAGCATGGAGTCCGAAATCGCCATGGCCACCAGGAGCAGCCCCACGACGACGTACAAGAGTGCTGCGGTCATTCAGGTTTCGCCGTCCACGGGCACTCAGCCATGCCCCACGGATTAACATGTCCAGCTGGACCGCCGCACCTTCCACGTGCCATCTGGCGCCGAATCCCCGCACGTGAAGCACGACCCGCGCCGCGGCCTCTCGGAAATGGCGGAGTCGTCGAGCCAACTCGCGAAGCACCAGCCCGGCAGGGCACACGAGACGATGGGACGGGCAGCAGCCGCGAGTGAGCCGTCCGACTTTCCCCGCCCGCACCTTCCTCCTACCTTCGGGCCCGTTCTTCATGCCGCGCCGGCGACCCCGCGCCGCGGCGGGCGATCCCGAGCATCCGAGAGACATGCCGGAATTCCCGGACTCCGATCAGGCCGTCGCCGGCTCGCCGGCCGCGCCCCCGCCGCCGAGCGGGATCTTCAGCCGATTCCTCCGTTTCGTCGAGTGGCTCGGCAATCTGCTGCCGCATCCCGTGACGCTGTTCGCCCTGTTTGCGCTGAGCGTCATCATCGCCAGCGGCATTGCGGAATACTTCAACGTCTGGGTAGCGGACCCGCGGCCGGAAGGCGCCAGCGGCCGCGCACCCGACGGCCGGATATACGCCATCAGCCTCATGGACAGCGACGGCCTGCGTCGCATCGTTCAGAGCCTCGTAACGAACTTCACGAGCTTCGCACCGCTCGGCACCGTCCTCGTCGCGCTGCTCGGCGTCGGCGTCGCGGAGCGGTCGGGTCTGATCCACGCCGCGGTGCGCGGCATCGTGCTCGGCGCCGCCTCCATCCGACCGCGCTCGGGAATCCTCTCTGCCGTGCTCGAGCCGAAGCTGCTCGTCACGACCGCCGTCGTTTTCGCGGGTGTCGTCTCGAACACCGCGTCCGAGCTCGGCTACGTCGTCCTCGTGCCGCTCGGCGCCGTCGTCTTCCTCTCCATGGGGCGCCATCCACTCGCCGGCCTCGCCGCGGCCTTCGCAGCAGTATCCGGCGGGTACAGTGCAAACGTGCTGATCGGCACCGTCGATCCACTGCTCGCCGGGCTGACGCAGGAAGCGGCGCGACTCATCGCTCCCGAATACCTCGTGCATCCCGCCGTCAACTATTACTTCATGTTCGTCAGCGCTTTCCTCATCACGCTGATCGGCGTGTTCGTGACACTGCGTATCGTCGAGCCGCTGCTCGGACCTTACGATCCCGCGATCGCGATGGAGGACCTGAGCGATGAGACCGGCCTCGATCCGCTCACGCAGAAGGAGAAGCGCGGACTTGCATGGGCCGGGCTCAGCGTCGTGCTGTTCATGGGACTGCTCGCGCTCACGATCGTCCCGGAATGGGGCGTCCTGCGCAACCCGGACACCGGTGACCGCCTCAACTCGCCTTTCTTTCGCAGCATCGTCACGTTCATCTTCGTCGGCTTCATCATCCCCGGCTTCGTGTTCGGACGTGTGACCGGCAGCATGAAGAGTGACCGCGACATCGTCGACGGGATGGCCCAGGCGATGAGCACGCTCGGCCTCTACATCGTCATCGTCTTCTTCGCCGCACAGTTCGTCGCGTTCTTCGGCTGGACGAACCTCGGTCAGATCGTCGCCGTGGTCGGCGCCGACTTCCTCCAGGACATCGGCCTCACCGGGCCGGCCGTCTTCATCGGCTTCATCGCCGTGTCCGGCTTCATCAACCTGATGCTCGGATCCGCCAGCGCGCAGTGGGCGGTCACAGCGCCCATCTTCGTGCCCATGCTCATGCTCACCGGCTACAGCCCCGAAGTCATCCAGGCCGCCTATCGCATCGGCGATTCCGTCACCAACATCATCACTCCGATGATGTCCTACTTCGGTCTCATCCTCGCCTTCGCCAACCGCTACGACCGCAACCTCGGCATTGGCACCGTCATCAGCATGATGCTGCCCTACAGCATCCTGTTCTGGCTCGGCTGGATGCTCCTCTTCTTCATCTGGGTGTTCGCCCTGGGCCTGCCGGTCGGGCCCGGCTCACCGACGTACTTCACGCCGTAGGCTGGCGCACTCGAGTGCCGCTGATCGGACTGCTCATGTTCGGCAACCCGATCCGCGAGACCGTCCCGGACCCGCCGTGACCTCCACCGCCGTGGCCATACTCGTCGGCGACGCCGGTCGAGGTGTCGCGCGTCGCCTCGTGCTGGGCTCCCCTGCCGGATGGGTCAGCACCGCCACAGCAATAGCCAGGCAATGCGCGGTCGCCTGGCATCCCTGTCGGTCCAGGAGGGACGTTATGCGATTCGCAGTTGCCAAGCTGCTCATCGCCGCTACGGCGGAGTGACGTTGGCCAAGGCCTCGCGCGGACTGAGGCGTCCAATCACTTCCGAATCGCTTCCATGACGTCGGACCTACCGATCTGCCAGTGCAGGAGCGAGTACGCAGCCACGACAGGAAGCGCCGCGACGAGGGCAACGACGCCCATGTTCGGCAGCGCCGCTGCCGCCCGCGTGGCCAGCGCCGCACCGAACGGAACCAGCAACTGCGTTCCGTGTGCGAACATGCCGTACATCTCCAGAACTGCCATGCCTGCGGCGACCGCAGCCAGAACGGCGCCGGCGCCGTATCGGAGCAGGCGGCGCGTCGCCAACGCGTGCCAGCGGCCGAGCTCGGCCAGCCATGCAAGCAGAAACATGAACGTGAGCGCCAGCGATCCACCGAGCAGATATATCCGGGCGTTCCGAGTCACCCTGGGCGGCGCCACGAAGTCGTCCGCGTAATACTCTGAGGTGGTGAACGTTCGGCCGTGCACCGCGGCGGAAGCCCTCCCGAACTGCCACTCGATCAGCTCAGGCGAGCTTCCCGTACTGGCGGAGAATGGGTTGTAGAGCGTCAGGCCCGGCAGCGAGATCGTATCGGTGGTGGTCGTCTCCCCCCACGGGGCCCGGACCACGGGCGCATCGCCTCGCGGCGCGATCCGCCAGTACATGAGTGGCACGATCGTGCGGCGGTCGAAGGCGTCGTCGCGGGAGTATTCGTGAGGACTCCCCTCGTGGAGCGCATTGAGGTCCGGCAGGAGGACGGGGCCGACCACTCCACCGGCCAGCGCTACGGCGAGCAGCGAGAGCACGGCCGGGGCGACGGTTGCCCACGCCAGCGCCGTCCTGGGCACAGGCAACGTGTGCATCCACTCGAGTCGCTGCCTGGCCGTCCCCAACAGATCAGGGAGCCAAAGGATGATGAGGTAAAAGAACCACGTGCTGGTCAGCCCGAAAAATCCCACGAGCAGGATGGCGAAGAGCACCCGGCCCGGGAACAGGGTTCCAAGCATCGGCCGCCACCAACGGACACCGGGGGTGCCGCGCGCCGCCGCACCGGCGGCGGGCAAAGTCCGTTCGGCACCTTCGGCCCCCGGCGGCGCGACCTGATACGACTGCGGCATCCGGTGCCAGGTGAGTGCCAGCGTTCCCGCAGCAGCGCCCGCGAGGACGACGACTGCGATGCCGACAGGTAGCAGCCCCATGGTTCCGGCGATGCCGATAGCCAGCAATACCCACCAGAAGAGAGCGGGGAATGAGCTTTGACCCGGCAGCGGGAGCACGCCGGGACGACGTGCGTGCGGGAGGATGATGGCAAGCGCTGCAATCGGAAGGGCCACGAATCGGACGTCCTGCCCCGTGCCCGGAAACGCCGCCGCGGGATCGCCCGCAACCCCGCGCAGGTGACCCGACAGAATCCAGGCGATCAGAGGCAGAGACACCAGGGCCAGGCCGACGGATATCCGCGTAAGGAACACCGTGCGCGCGTCCAGCGGGAGGACCGCCTCGAACAGCGTGGCTCGCGGGGCCATCAACACAGGGCACATCAGCAGCGTCGCGAGCCCTACGAAATGGAGAGAGCTGGACGGTGTCAGGAGCATCACGAGCGCCGCCGCCGACACGACAGCCGCCGCCCTGAACATTGGAGATTGACCGACAAGGCGGACTATCACGGAACCCTCGCCAGCCGTTCACCGCCCACCAGCTCGATGAACAGCTCCTCCAGCGGGAGCCGCACGCACTGGATGTCCGGGATTCCGAGCGATGCATGCAATTGGCTTCGCACGCTCTCGGGCGCTCCTGCGAAAACGGCGTGCCAGTTCTCGTACACCACTCGCATTCGCAGACAACCCGGCTGCCGCTCGACAGTCGCCTCCTCCAGCCCGGCGTGTCGCGGCACAATGGCCACGCAATGCTCCTCGAGGAGCTCGTCCATTCCGCTGTCCACCAGCATCCTGCCGCGATCGAGCAGCAGTACGCGACCGGCGAGGCGTTCGACATCGTCCGTCTGGTGCGACGAGAAGAGGATCGCCGAGCCCTCCCGGTTGAGGAGATCGATGGAGGTTTCGAGAAACTCACGCCGCGCCGCCGGATCGAGCCCGCCCGCAGGCTCGTCGAGAATCAGTAGCTCCGGGCGATGGCATACCGCGCAGAGCAGCGCCACCTGTCGCGCCTCTCCCTTGCTCATTTTGCCGACCTTCTTCGTGTTGCCGGCCAGCCCGAACCGCTCCAGCAACTGCTTCTCGAGTGCACCGTCCCACGTCCGGAAGAGCCGGCGGTGGATCGCGATCAGGTCCGATATGGTCATGCCCGGCGGTAGGAGCTGATCCTCCGACACGTACCCCACGCGCTTCTTCACCGCCACGGGATCCTCCGTTGGCGAGATGCCGAAGGCACGGACCATCCCGGCGTGTGGATGGAGGAGTCCCATCGCGATGTTGATCAGCGTGGTTTTCCCGGCTCCATTGCGCCCCAGCAGGCCTACGACCTCGCCCTCCCGCATCGAGAAGGTCACGCCGTCCAGCACTTGCCCACCGCGCCCGAACGAGCGGGCCACGTCCCGGAACTCCAGAATCGCTGTCATACGGATCGCTTCTTCCTCTGATGTGTCGCCGGGCCGTCGGTGAGCTCACGGTCCGCCGCTTCCAGGGCTGCCAGGACATCGGAGTACTGCATGCCCGCCAGGTAGGCACTCGCCAGGAGCGCGCGTGCGCCCTCCGCCAGCTGATCGGCCACGACCGACCGCGGTACCCTCGGCGGCTTCGCGGCCACGAACGTGCCGCGACCCCGCTGCGACTCGATGAATCCGAGCGCCTCGAGCTCGTCGTACGCCTTCTTGACCGTCAGCGGCGCAATCGCGAGCCGCTCGCTGAGCTCGCGGTGCGACATGAGCCGCTCCCCAGCCTCCAGACGTCCG
Organism: Longimicrobiales bacterium; assembly: GCA_035461765.1. Lineage (GTDB taxonomy): Bacteria > Gemmatimonadota > Gemmatimonadetes > Longimicrobiales > RSA9 > SH-MAG3. Next base: position 97,717 of record DATHUY010000149.1, on the reverse strand, counting down.
CCGGCGATCGCATCCATCACCTGCCGCATGATCTGGCGGTAAAGGGGCAGGTCATCGGAAGTGCTGACGGTCAGGTGCATAGAGGTGATATATATCACTATATCACTAAGGTCAAGAGTGCCCTATTTGCACGCCTACGAGTCGAACGGCCGGCCGAGCTTCTGGAGTTCCTCGGGCGCAGGCGCGCACTGCCGGCAGCGGTGACGCATGCGATCGATGCGGCCGAAGCCGAGCGCAGTCGTGGGAACAGCGCCATGGCGATCGACCGCCTGCAGACAATGGCAGAAGAGGTTCGCGCGCTCGAAGCGACCCGCCGATCCCTGATCGGTCGGCGGATGTTCTACTGCGCACGCGTTCAGTTCTGTTTCACCCCGGAGATCACTTGTCCGGCTTCGTCAGGTGCGCGGCACCGCTGACCCGACCGGTATATCCGTCCAGACTCCCGCGCACCACGAAGCCCTCGCCGGTAATTTCGTACTCGCGAAATTCCTTGCTGTGCGCGCTGCCGCGCATCTTGGTGACTGCGACTACCTTCCTCAGATGTCGGTCGACCTCGATGTAGCGAAGCGAGATCAGGTCGTCGGCGAGGAAGGAGATGACATTGGGTGTGAAGCGAAGCTCGCCGCGGCCCTGTGTGATTTCCATCGTGGTGAGCACTGTGATTCCGACTCCCGTGAGAGCCCCGACGAGTCGGTAGAGCGACTCGCGAAAGTCCGCGCGGAAGGTGGGCGCCAGTGCGAGCTCGAAGCCGGACATGGAATCGATGACGACGCGCTTGGCTCCAACGCGCTTGACGGCTTCCCGGATCTCGTGGAGCGTCTCGTCCGGCGAGAGGTCGAGCGGTCGCAGATAGAGCGCTTCCAGCCTGCCGTCGCGGACCATACCGAGGAGATCGAATCCGAGTCCCTGGGCGCGATGGAGATACTCCTTGGGATGCTCCTCGAAGACGACGAGTACGCCCGGCTCGCCCTGCCTGCCGCCTTCGGCGATGAATTGAGTCGCGAGTACCGATTTGCCGGAGCCCGAGGGGCCGGCGATGAGCACCGAATCGCCGGTGGGAATACCCCCGCCCATCATTTCGTCGAGGCCCGTAACACCCGTGGAAGCGCGACCGCTCGGAGTTTCCCGGTCGCGCTCCTCCACGGCGAGGGAGAGGCGGGGAAATATCTGGAGCCCTGCCGACGTGATGCGAAACGTGTGAAAGCCCGGCATCTGCGCCTGCCCGCGCACCTTCACGATCTGCGCCTTCCGGACGACCGAGTTGTTGTCCGGCACCATTGCGAGCCAGGTGACGGTATCGGCGATGGTGAAGACCGGATTGCCCGAGCGGTCCTCGTCCTGGAACTCGCCCACGAGGAAGGAGGTGACCTGCCACGTGGTCAGGTGCAGCGCGAGCCGCTGCACGAACGATTGCAGGCGGGCGTGCGGTTCGTTTCCTTCCACCGCGCCCATCAGGGAACGGAACGAGTCGACCACCACAATGCGCGCGTCGCTGTCTTCCACCTCGCGAACGATGCGTTCCAGCACGCCCTCGAGCCCTTTCTCCACGGCCTCGTCGCTCAGGTTCACGAACCGGATGCTGTCGCGCGCCTTTGCCAGATCGAAGAACGAGTACTGCTGCTGAAACCGCAGCATCTTCACCGCCGGCTCGCCGAGGACTGTGAAGTATAGTGCCTTGCAGTCCGGCGCAGCGTTCTCGAATAGGATCTGATGCGCCAGCGTGGTCTTGCCGGTGCCCGGCTCGCCCGCAATCAGATTGAAGGAGTATTCCGGAATGCCGCCGCCCAGGACGAGATCGAGTCCTGGTACTCCGGAAGGCAACTTCCTGATCGCTACTTTAGATTTCCGACTCATTCGTCAGACTCCGTGACACTGGACGTCGCGTGGGGCCATAGTTTGCGGACGGGGTGCATGGCCAGTTCGTAGCCGAGCAGGATGATGAGCAGGTGGATGAAGTGGGCCAGGATGGCGTTGCCGGCTTCGGTCGCATCTTCCGGGGTTTCCTGCGCGAGCGCCTCGGCGAGGCCCGTGAAGGTCACCGGCAGCTCGGCGCCGAGCGTAACGTTGGCCAGGCCGCGATGCTGTTGTCTGGCCACATTGAGCGCGCGGCCGACCAGGGCAAGGACTCCGCGGGAGCCGAGGAGGTCGCGCATGTGGTCGCCCAGTCTGAGGAAGACCGTCTGCACGGCTTGCGCCCGGTCAGCCGGATCTGGGCCATCGGCCTCGTGCTCGAGCACACGGCGCGCTACGTCGACGGCCTCAGCGGGAGGATTCGCCTCAGCGGGAGGATTCGCCATTCATCACTCTTCGAGGGTGTGCGCGCGATTTTCGCTCACGTCGCCGCTGGGGTCCGGATAGTACGGCCAGGAACCATTCGTGGCGATCAGCCACGGCCCGCCGGACCACGCCGGGCTCCTTTGACAGAGACCTGATACTGCTGCGGTATCGCACTTGCGGAACGTAGGAGTCCGGTCATGTACGGGCAACTACGCTCGGTTTCAATTCGAACGAACGCAGGCGCGACCCTCACACGGCGGAAATCTCTAAACTGGATGTTTCCCGATGGCGGTTCCCGATGACATGCTAGCCGTGTTGCGACTGCTGTCGCGCACGAGCCGATTGCTGGCGGAATCGATTGACTACGAGAGCACGCTCCTGACCGTCGCGGGAACGGCGCTCCCCTATCTCGGCTCGTGGTGTATCGTCGACGTCGTCGAGCCGGGCCAGCGCATGCGTCGGGTGGGCATCGTGCACCCCGATCCCGGGATGCGGGAACATGTGCGCCGGCTCCAGGAGAGCTGGCCGCCGCCACGAAGTGACCGTCTCGGCCTGCCCCACGCCGTAGGCTCACCCGAGACGCAGATCATACCGCACGTCTCCGATGCATTGCTCAGGGAGGTGGCGGCGAGCGAGGAGAATCTGAGCGATCTGCGTGCACTCGGCATCGGGTCTGTGGTAGTAGTGCCGCTGGTCGCTCGCGGCACCGTTCTCGGTGCCATCACGTTCGTGAGCGCGGACGTGGGACATCAGTATGCGGAGAGCGACCTGAAACTCGCCGAGGATCTGGCCGCGCGCTGCGCCCTGGCCCTGGACAATGCGCGCCTCTATCGGGACATGAAAGCCGCTCGATCCCTCGGCGTCCGACTGAACGAGCAGCTCGTGGTCACCAGTGTCCAGCAGCAGGAGCTCGCAGAAGAGGCGCGGGAGGCTAACCGGGCGAAATCGCAGTTTCTGGCAACCCTCAGCCACGAGATACGCACACCGATCAACGCGATCGTCGGGTATACGGATCTTCTCGATCTGGAGGTCGCGGGATCGATGACAGGAAAGCAGAAGGAGTATGTGATCCGGATCCAGGAGAGCAGCAGGCACCTGATCGGACTCATCGACGACATTCTCGATCTCGCCAAAGTCGAATCCGGCCGGATGCAGCTGAAACATTCCGCGTACCGGTCAGCCGAATCCATCGACGCTGCGATCGCGTTGATCGACCCGCAGGCCGCGGGCGCAGGTGTGGACATCGTCAACGCCGCCTCCGACGCGCCCGATCGCTATCGCGGCGATGCCGACCGGGTCCGGCAGATCCTGGTCATACTCTTGAGCAATGCGGTGAAGTTCACCGAGCGCGGTGGCAGCGTGAGGGTGAGCTGCGGTACCGTGGAGACACCCGATGCGGAAGCGTCGCTCGACGGCGACGGCCCCTGGGCGTTCGTTCGCGTGGAGGATACGGGCATCGGCATTTCCGCGACCGAAGCGGCAGTCGTGTTCGAGCCGTTCGTTCAGGTGGATCCGGGGAACACACGCAAGCGCGGCGGCGCCGGTCTGGGACTCGCCATTGGCCTCGAGCTGGCCCGGCGCATGGGCGGCGACCTGACCGTGCGAAGCGAGCTGGGGAAGGGGTCGTCCTTCACCCTGTGGCTGACGGCAGCCGGGCCGGACGATCCCGCTGGGTGAACCCAAGACTGGCGCGGATTTGCTGTTCCGGAAGTCGCCGTATACCATTCAGGGATGCGCTCCCGCTCCCTTCGCTCATTGACGGCCATGTGTCTGGTGGCAGTTCTCGGTGTGCTCCACACCGGGCTTCCCTCGCACAGCCATGAGGTTGAGCGCAGCGAAGCTGCTGGGGATCAGCACAGGATCGGGGCGGATCATCATCAGCACGGGACGCAGCTGGTCGAGCAGGCCGAGCGGGTTCAGTCGGCGCCTGTCCATCTGGCCGTGCCGCCGCTAACAGCGGCAGGCGTAATCTTCCCTACCGTCAAATACACCAGCGCGTATTACGGCACGCCGCTCCGGCCGCTGGAGCGAGCTCCGCCGCCGGGTGCCCCACGCGCACCCCCGCAGCTCATCTGACCTGACTCGCGCGGCCAGCCGGCCGGGCGGGATCTCCGACATCCAGCCAATTAGCTCTGCCCGTAGGTAGCGGGCGGGAAACGCACGCACGCGGAGCTGTGTCCGTGATCGACATCAATCGCTGCACCAGGATTTTCGCCGTGGCGTCTGCACTGATGGCCGCGCCATTGTCGTCCGCGTGGGGACAGGCGGTGCCACGCCGCGTCACGCTGGAGGAAGCGCTCGCGCTGTTCGCCAGGAACAACGTGGACCTGCGTGTCGCGCGCGCCGAGGCCGGCGAGGCGGCGGCGCTGGCGAGGCAGGCCGCGGCGTATCCGAATCCGGAGCTGGCCGCATCGCATGAGCCGCTCACCGGTGATGGCAGGACGTATTCGGAGACGTACCTCAACCTGTCGCAGCGCGTGCAGTGGCCGGGGACGCGGAGTGCTCGCCAGTCCGCTGCACAACGGATCGCCGCAGCGGCTGCTGCGCGACTCACCGCCGACAGTGCACGCCTGGCATTCGAAGTCAAGCAGGCCTGGCTGGCGGCCGCACTCGCGGAGGGCAACGCGCATGTGCTCGAGCGCACAACCGGCGTGTTCCGCGAGGCCGAGCGTCGCGCGGAGGAACGTCTGCGCGAGGGAGACATCTCCGTTTACGACCGACGTCGCATCGGGGTGGAGCGCATCCGCTACGAGAGCGCGCTTGCTACGGCGACGCTGGAGGCCGGGAATGCGCGCCGTATCCTGGCGCTGCTCGTACTGCCCGAATCCGATGAGCTGGAGCTCGCGCCGGCCGACACCCTGGCGAATGCGCCCCCCGCACTGGACTCGGCGCGCGTCATGGCGCAGGCTCTGGCAAGACGAAGTGAAATTGCGGCCGCCGCCGCTGAGCTCGAAGCGGCCCGTGCAGATGCCCGCGTCGCTCGTTCGGGTCGCATTCCGGATGTGACGACTACCGCCGGATACAAGCGTCAGTCGGACGGGCTATCCGGTGCGTTTCTCGGCCTCTCGGTGCCGCTTCCCATCTGGAACCGCAGCGGTGGTGACATCGATGCCGCGGAGGCGCGCGTTGCGGCGGCAACGGCGCGGCTTGCCGACGCGCAGCGACGGGTTCGTAACGATGTCGCGCGAGCGCTGCTCGCCTACCGATCGTACGTCGATCAGATCGCGATGCTGGGTGATCCCCAGGGTGACGCCGCGGACCTGCTCACGATTGCGCAGGTGGCGTACGACGCGAACGAGATGGACCTCATCGAGCTGCTCGATGCGGCCGACGCACTTCGTGAGGCGCAGGCACTCGAGACACGACTGCGCGCCGAATTCTGGACGAGCTACTTCGACCTGGAGCGCGCCATCGGCGGCTTCGACGGCTCGATGGACGACGAGGAGGACACATGATGTACGCACATGGGTGTGGCGCCCGCCGCCGGCTACCGATGCTCGCGATCCTTACCAGCGTCGTTGCGGTGAGCGCGTGTGCAGGGAGCGACGACGCTGTGGCAGAGCCGGAGCACGAGAGCGTCGTGATTACGCAGTGGAATGATTCTACGGAGCTGTTCCTGGAATACCCGCACGTGCGGGCCGGCGAGGCGACAGGTAACTGGGCGATTCATCTGAGCAGCATGAAGGACTTCAAGCCGATCCGCTCCGGCCGGCTGACCGTGCGCTTTCTCAGTGCGGAGGGCGTAGCCGAGACGTTCACGATCGACAGCGTCGCGCGCGACGGCATCTTCCTGCTCGATCCGGTAGTTGCACGGCCCGGGACCTACCAGGTGGAGCTGGCGCTCGAGTCGCCGCAGGTGAGCAGTCGTCACATGCTGCCGGAAGTTCGCGTGTTCGCGCGGGAAGACGAGATCCCGCTCGCGACAGAGGAGGATGGTGGTGGCGGCATCGCGTTCCTGAAGGAGCAGCAGTGGCAGATCGCGTGGGAAGTGGTGCCGGCGCGTGAGGACACGGTGCAGAACACGATCGCGGCCCCGGGCGAGATCGTGGCCCCGGACGGTGCGCTCGTCGAGATCAGCGCGCCGATGGACGGCATCGCCGCCGCCACCGCGAACCGCGGGGCACCATCGGTCGGCCAGAGCGTCAGGCGGGGGCAGGTGCTCGTCGTGCTGTCGCCGACCGCACAGGACGGAGGGTTCGCGCAGGCCCGTTCGCGACTGGAGCGACTGGAGCGCGAGGTCGAGCGCGATGAGCGGCTCTACGCCGCTGGTGCGATTCCGCAGCGCCGCCTCGAAGAGGCGCGGCATGATCTGGAGGTCGCGCGCGCGGAGGTCACCGCCATGGGCGCGGGCGGAGTCGGAGGCGATTACCGGCTGCGCCTCACGTCACCCATCAACGGCGTCGTAGCGCGCCGCAGCTTCGTACCCGGCGGTCGTGTGGAGGCCGGAACGCCGCTGTTCACGATCGTCGATCCGCGCACGGCCTGGCTTCGAGTGCAGGTGCCGGCGTCGGCTGCGACGGGCATTCCCTCCAACGCGCGCGCCACCTTCACCACGGAGGGATCGCAGCAGGTGCACACGACATCGCGCCTCGTGTCGGTCGGCAGTGTGCTCGATCCACGTACACGCACCGTTCCCGTGGTGTTCGAGATCGCCGAAGCCGGTGCGCTGTACACGTTCGGCCAGCTCGCTCAGGTGGCAGTCCCGTCCGGCGGCGAAGTCACGGGAGTCGTGATCCCGAACCGGGCGATCATCGACGACAACGGGACTCCCGTCGCGTATGTGCAGACCGGCGGTGAGGAGTTCGAGCGGCGCGTGCTCTCGCTCGGCGCGAGTGACGGCGTGCGCACGCACATCGTCGCGGGCGTCCGAGCCGGAGAAATGGTCGTCACCACCGGTGCATTCCAGGTGCGCCTCGCGTCCATGTCCGGCGATGATTTCGCCGGCGGCCACGCACACTGAGGAGACACCGATGCTCGACGGCGTGATCCGCTGGTCCATTCGGAATCGGCTCCTCGTGGTGGCAGCCGCGGCAATCATCCTCATCGCCGGCACCATTACGGCCGCGCGCATGCCCGTCGACGTGTTCCCCGACCTCACAGCACCGACTGTCGCCGTGCTGACTGAAGCGCATGGTATGGCGCCGGAGGAAGTCGAGACACTCGTCACGTTCCCGATCGAGACATCGGTGAACGGCGCGACCGGTGTGCGACGCGTCCGCTCCTCCACGTCGCAGGGCATCAGCATCGTGTGGGTAGAGTTCGACTGGGGCACCGAGATCTTTCGCGCGCGACAGATCGTGAACGAGCGGCTTCAGCTCGTCGGTGCATCCCTGCCGGCCGGGGCAGGGCCGCCGGTCCTTGCGCCGATATCATCCATCATGGGCGAGATCATGCTCATCGCCGTAACGGGCGACGAGTCTGTTTCACAGATGGACATGCGGTCGGTCGCGGACTGGACCGTGCGACGCCGCTTGCTGGCGGTACCCGGTGTATCGCAGGTGATTCCGCTCGGTGGCGAGGTGCGCCAGTACCAGGTGCTGGTCGACCCGACACGACTCGCCGCATACGACATCGAGCTTGCCGATGTGCTGCGGGCTGCCAGGGGCTCCAACGCCAATGCGTCAGGCGGCGTCTTCATGGAGGCAGGGCAGGAGTACCTGGTCCGCGGCACGGGGCGGGTGGGCAGCATTGAGGACATAGCGGCTACCGTGGTGTCGGTGCGCGACGACACGCCGGTGCTTATCCGCGACGTGGCCGACGTGCAGATCGGTCCCGGTGTATCACTCGGCCGCGGCTCCGCCAATGCCAGCCCCGCCGTCATCCTGTCCGTCCAGAAGCAACCCGATACGAACACGCTCGAGCTCACGGAGCGCATCGACGAAACCCTTACGGACATCGAGGCGACGCTGCCCGCGGGTATGGAGATCAATCGCGGCATCTTCCGTCAGGCGAGCTTCATCGAGACGGCCGTCGAGAACGTGCTCGAAGCGCTGCGCGACGGTGCCATCCTCGTGGTCATCATCCTGTTCCTGTTCCTGTGGAGCTTCCGCACCACGTTCATCTCGGTACTCGCCATCCCGCTTTCACTCGTCACTGCCGTATTCGCGCTGAAGCTTCTCGGCATCACGATCAACACGATGACGCTCGGCGGCATGGCGATCGCCATCGGCGCGCTCGTCGACGATGCGGTCATCGATGTCGAGAACGTGTTCCGGAGGCTGCGTGAGAACCGGCATATGCCGGCCGCAGCGCGTAGATCGCCGCTCGATGTCGTGTTCAGTGCCTCGAAGGAGATCCGCGCGAGCATCGTGACGGCGACGTTGATCATCTGCATCGTGTTCATCCCGCTGTTCTTCCTGAGCGGAATCGAAGGTCGCATGCTGCGCCCGCTCGGCATTGCGTACATCGTCGCGATCCTCGCCTCACTGGCGGTCGCGCTGACGGTCACGCCCGCACTCGCTGCATACCTGCTTCCCTCGGCCCGCGCGATGGACACGGAGGACGAGAGCTGGATCGTGCGCACACTGAAGGCGGCCTATGCACGTACACTGGACCCCGTCCTTCGCAATCCGATACCGGTCATGGCGGGGGCTGGGCTGCTCGTGCTCGCTGCCATTGCCGTCGTGCCGCTGCTCGGCCGCTCGTTCCTGCCCGAGTTCCAGGAGGGTACGCTGGTCGTCAGCGCGATCACGCTGCCGGGCACATCACTCGATGAGTCGGATGCCCTGGGTCGACGCATGGAGCAGATCATGCTCGCTCATCCGGCGGTGGCGGAGACCGCGCGACGCACCGGTCGCGCAGAGCTGGACGAGCACGCACAGGGGGCGAACGCAGCGGAGATCGACGTCCGTCTGAACCTCGAGGAGCATGACTACGATGAGGTTCTCGAGGAACTGCGTGTCGCATTGACGGCGGTGCCCGGGACGCAGATCACCATCGGGCAGCCGATCGGTCATCGCATCGACCACATGCTGTCCGGTACGCGGGCGAGCATAGCGCTCAATATTTTCGGCCCCGACCTCCAGACACTCCGCAGCGTGGCCAGCCAGGTGGAAGCCGCAGTGGCCGGCGTGCCAGGCACCGTTGACGTCGCGACGGAGCAGCAGGCGGAAGTGCCACAGGTCAGGATCGCGATGGATCGCGCGGCGATGGGACGCTATGGCATTACGCCCGGGCACCTCGCGGAGGCGATCGACGTCGCGTTCGCGGGCGAGGCCGTGTCACAGGTGCTGGATCAGCAGCGGAGCTTCGACCTGATCGTACGTTTCGCTGCGCCCTATCGCGGCAGCATCGAGGCGATACGCAACGCGCGCATTGGCACGCCGGCCGGCGGACAGGTGGCGCTGGCGACGCTTGCGGACGTGCGCAGAGATGTAGGTCCGAACGCGATTTCGCGCGAGAACGTACAGCGCAAGATCGTCGTGCAGTCGAACGTCGCCGGCCGCGACGTCGGCAGTGTGGTCGAGGACATCCGCGACCGGGTGAGTGAATCCGTGTCGCTGCCGCAGGGCTACTACATCGAGTACGGCGGCCAGTTCGAGTCGGCGGAGGCTGCCACGCGGCGTATCGCGCTGCTGTCCCTCCTGTCGCTGGCCGCCATCGCGCTCCTGCTCTACATGGAGTTCGGCTCGGCGCGGCAGACCCTGCTCGTGATGGTGAACCTGCCGCTCGCGCTGGTCGGCGGTGTATTCGCGGTGCTGCTCACGGGCGGCGTGCTGAACATCGCCACGCTCGTGGGATTCATCACCCTGTTCGGCATAGCCGTGCGCAACGGCATCCTCATGGTCTCGCATTACAACCACCTGGTGCGCGAAGGAGTGCAGCTGGGTGAGGCTGTGCGGCGCGGGTCGATGGAACGGCTGAATCCAGTGTTCATGACCGCGCTGACGGCCGGCCTCGCCCTGCTCCCGCTCGCGCTGGCGGGTGGCGAGGCCGGCAATGAGATCCAGAGTCCCATGGCTGTTGTCGTGCTGGGTGGACTGCTCACATCGCTCGCGCTCAACATGGTCGTGGTGCCCGTGCTGTATATGCGATACGGCGCGCCTGACTTTCCCTCTCGCTCAGACCATCTGCGCGGCTCGGATCTCGTCGGCGAGGGTCGTGAGAGCTGATTATCTGCCGCTTAATTGACGCCGGCACATCCTCTTTAATCGTTGGATAACTGCGCCGCGCCAGATTGACCGGAGTCGAGGGCCGGAGCCACCGGTCCATCCAGTCAACTGGGAAGGACAGGGACGATGAGAGGAATCCGGAAGTACTGGATCGCACTGGCGGTACTGCTGGCAGCGTGCGATGACGTAACGGAGCCGCACGATCCGCACCTGGAAGTGGGGAACGTGGTGCTCGAGGCACGGGGGGACACGGCATCGCTGACCGCACTTTCGGAGGGCGTGGCCGTGATGGCGGAATGGGAAAGTCTGGACCCGGCGATCGTGGAGGTAACGCCGGGAGGCCTGGCCCGGGCGGTCGCAGCGGGAACGGCCCGCGTGCGTGCGTCGTTCGCAGGCGCGGCGGACACGGGGACGGTCACGGTCCTGCCGGCGGTGGATATCCGGGTGTCGGACCTGTCGGTCGTGACAGATCCGACCGGGGAGCAGGGCATGCGGATGCGGGTCAGGAATGACGGCGGGCGGGGCTTCTTCCGGCTCGAGTTCTGGAGGCACGACCCGGACGGGAGCAAGCGGCGGATCCTGTGGTACGTGAACGAGACGGAGGCCGAGCCGGGGCTCGATGTGGAGCATCGCAACTTCCTCGGCGGCGAGCTCGCGGAGTGGGTCGTGGCGTACAGCAGGGAGCCGTCATCGGAGGAGCCGGTACGTACGAGCTGTGCGCGCCTGGATGGTGAGACCGAGCCATGTCCGAGCGACGTGGTGGACCCACCGGCCGCCGTGGATTCGGTCCGTGTGACTCCGGCAGCGGCCGTGGTGTACGCCGGCGACACGATTCAGTACGTCGCCCGGGCGTTCGCAGACGATGTCGAGCTTATCGGCCGCGAGGTGGTATGGAGCACGCCGTCGCCGGATGTGATCTCCCTGAGCCCGACGGGCAGGGCCATCGCGCTTCGGCCCGGTTACGGCCAGGTCAACGCGACGGTGGAAGGCGTCACCGTAGCCGTGGGGCTCACGGTCGCGTCCGGCAACCCGGGTAACACGCTCGCCGTGGCGCCGATCAACCTGGCAGCGGCCACGCAGGGCCGCGTGTATGCTGCCCGGCTCCTGGCCACAGGCGGTGACGGTGTGTACGCCTGGTCCCTCGAGACCGGGGCCCTGCCAAACGGCATGACACTCGCGAGCGACGGTGCGCTGACGGGGATCCCGGCGGAAGGGGGGACTTTCACGTTCACCGTCCGAGTCACCGACGGCGGCGCCCGTATCGCCACGCGTGGCCTCTCCCTGATTGTCAACCGGGCGCCGACCATCCAGACCTTGAACCTGCCGCCGGGACAACCGGGAGAGGCGTACGCCGCGCAACTGGTGGCGACCGGTGGAACCGGCACCTACAACTGGAGCGTGGCGGGCGGCGCCCTGCCCGACGGGCTGACCCTTTCCGCGGCCGGGTCAATCGCCGGCACCCCGACGACGGTGGGCAGCACGACCTTTACGGTCCGGGTCACGGACCAGGCGTCTGTGACTCATTCGCGCGAGCTCACCATCGACGTCGCCCAGGTCGGCGTGCTGGTGAGCGGAAATCCGGTGACCGGGATCGGCGGCGCTGCCGGGAGCGCGCGGTATTATGGCATCGATGTGCCGGCCGGCGCCCCCCGGCTGACCGTCAGCATTTCGGGTGGCACGGGGGATGTCGATCTCTACGTCCGCCACGGGGATCTGCCCATGGCATACGTGTACGACTGCCGACCCCTGCGGTCAGGGAACGACGAAACCTGCACCTTTACGGCGCCGGCATCCGGCCGCTGGTACATCATGCTTCGCGGGCACGCGGCCTACACGGACGTGACCCTCACGGCGAACCACGACGGGTAGGGAGCACCGTTCGGACGGGAGCAGCCCGCCGGAGAATGCTCCGGCGGGCCATTGCTCGCAGGGCCCGTTCCGTGCACGCTCCGACCGAATGTGCCTGGATCAGGACGTTACCGTCGGCTGGATCCGGCTCGGGCACGTAATGGAGGCGCGCTGGGCTCACCCGCGGATTACCGTCAGTGCACGCATTGCATCACCGCTCCTTCTTGCGCTCCTGCGCCGGAGCCGTCTCGCGCGGTGTAAGGTTGTATGCCGTGTTCACCAGGCCGACATGTGAGAATGCCTGCGGAAAGTTGCCGAGCAGGCGTCCGCGTTTCGTATCGTATTCCTCGGCGAGCAGACCCACGTCATTGCGGAGTGACAGCAGTTTCTCGAACAACGCGCACGCGTCATCCGTGCGGCCCATGAGCGCGTAGTTGTCGGCGAGCCAGAAGCTGCAGGCGAGGAATACGCCCTCGCCGGGCGGGAGTCCGTCGTCCGCTTCGGACGTGCGATAACGCAGGACGAGACCATCCTCCATGAGGTCCCGCTCGATGGCACTCACCGTGCCCTGCACGCGTGCGTCGGTCGGCGGCAGGAATCCAACGAGGGTCATCAGCAGCACACTCGCGTCCAGGTTCTTCGAGCCGTACGCCTGCGTGAACGCGCCCTTGTCGGCATCGAACCCGCGATCACACACCTGTGCATGGATCTCGTCGCGGATGCGTCGCCAGCGGTCGACGGGACCTTCCAGGCCGAACTGCTCGACGGTCTTCACTGCACGATCGAACGCAACCCACGCCATCATCTTCGAATGGGTGAAGTGCCGACGCGGTCCACGCACCTCCCAGATTCCTTCATCCGGTTCCTGCCACACGCTCTCGAGGAAGTCGAGCATTGCGCGCTGCGTCGACCACGCAGTCTCATCGTATTGCATTCCCATCCTGCGCGCCTGGTACAGCGCGTCGATCACCTCACCGAATATGTCCAGCTGGAACTGCCGTGCGGCGGCGTTACCGACGCGGACAGGCGCGGAGTTGGCATACCCCGGCAGCCAGTCGAGCGTCATCTCCGGCAGCCGGCGCTCACCGGTCACACCGTACATGATCTGCAGCTGCGACGGATCGCCGGCAACGGCGCGCAGCAGCCAGTTGCGCCACGCGTGCGCCTCCTTCATGTGTCCGCCGAGCATGAGGGAGTACAGCGTGAATGTCGCATCGCGCAGCCAGCAGTAGCGGTAGTCCCAGTTGCGCACGCCGCCGAGCGATTCCGGGAGCGATGTGGTCGCAGCCGCGACAATGCCGCCCGACGGCTCGAAGGTGAGTGCCTTCAGCGTGACCAGGGACGTGATTACCGCCTCACGCCAGGGCCCTTCGTACGTGCAGCGCGACGACCAGTCCAGCCACCATCGCTCCGCATCTTCCACCAGCCCCGCTACGTCGAGCGGAGCCGGCGGCCGCTCGTGCGAGCGATACCAGCTGAGGACGAAGGGTGCATTCTCGCCGGCGCTGACAGCGAAGTTCGCAACGGTGCTGAGCTCCTCGCCGTGCACATCCACGGTCGTGTGCAGCGCGAGCGCATCGGGTCCGCCGACGGCGAGCAGATGTCCATCCTCACTGCGGACCCACGGTACGATCCAGCCGTAGTCGTAACGGATGACGAGATCCATGCGCATGGAGACCCGGCCGGAGACGCCTTCCACCAGCCGCAGCACGTTCGGTATGGATTCGCCGGGCGGCATGCAGTCGACCAGGCGCACTACACCGCCGGCAGTCGTGAATTCCGTCTCGAGGACGAGCGTGCCCTCGCGATAGCGCCGCTTCGTCTCGAGCACGGGCTCATCCGGCGTGATCAGCCATCGGCCGTGCCGCGCATCACCGAGCAGCGCAGCGAAACAGGCACCCGAGTCGAAGTGCGGCAGGCACATCCAGTCGATGGACCCTTCACGGCTTACCAGCCCGGCGGTGTGGGTATCGCCGATGATGGCGTAGTCTTCAATCGGACGTGATGCGGAGCTTGCAGGCGTCGGCTTCGCTTCGTATGTGCTCACCAGCTGATCGTCCTGTTGAGTTGACGTATCGAGTCGGCATGTGCCGCGATCGCAGCTGAAGATGACCCTCGAACGGTTGCGAATCCAGCCGCATTGGTAATACAGGCAGGCCGCTGGCGTGGATGATCTCAACGTGATGCGGTAACCGGGATGTCATCGACCCGGTGTCGCCGCGCGAAGCCGAAGAGTGGCCCATACGTGGCTCACGCGCGGGGTGTCCCCGCGCGTGAGTGAAATCAGAGATCGAGTAGAACGAACACTCGGCCTATTCGCCTTGCAGCTGCGCCCGCTGCGCGTCGCATGTATTGATGCCCACCGGGTCGATCGCTTCGATGAGCGACTCGTTATCGTGGACGAAGAAGATCACCGCACGCGCATCCTCCGCCATCTGGGCGAAGCCCGCCACGCTGGCGGTGGCCGGGATCCCGTCCCCGAGATCGACGAAATCGAGCACGTCCACGATGTTCCCGACGACCCACTGGAGCGTTGTCTTGTCGATGTAGGTCACGCAACCGGTGTACGTCGCTGCGCGGTCGTAGCTGAAGCCGGTGTAGTCGACGAACGACTCCCGGAGCTGATCATGATAGATTGTCGCTGCCCAGTTCGTATTCGCGGGAATTTCCATCACACGGTCGTGGTAGAGGACCGCGTCGACGTTAATCCGGCCGAACTTGCTCGCGGAACCACCCAGCGCGTAGGACGCCAGGTTCCAGGTGGTCCACTGGTCGAAGCCGGCGCTCACCAGCTGGAACGGGAACGGGTAGGGCAACCCGTTTGTGCCGGCGATGGTCCCCGTTTCGAGCAGCGCCGCGTGAATACCCTGGAGCTTCGGCATTGCGTCGACCACGACCCCGGCGAACACCGGCCGACCTGCAGCGTCGAGTGTGACGAGGTCCGGGTCGGTGGTCCGGAACAGCGTCTCGACCTCGACCATCTGGCGCCGAATGACGTTCGCAGGGGAGCGCGCCATATTCAGCCGTTCGAGCTCGACCTCGCTGGCAAACTGTGCGTAATCCTGGATCGTGTCCACCGTGATCACGCCCGTCGTCGGATCCACAACGCGCTGCGTGAACAGGATGACTTCACAGGGGCCGGGAGCGGCGTCTTCCTCATGATCGTCGGGCTTTCCGCCGCCACCGCCACCGCCACCGCCACCGCCGCCGCCGCCGCCACCACCTCCGCCACTACCGCTGCCGTTACCACTGGCCGACACTCTTGGTGAGGCAACGGTATGGACCTCCTCCTCCTCCTCGGGCAGGTAATGGTCATACTGCGCGTAGATGGGCACGAGCGTGACCATTTTGCCATCCACCGGGTTGCGCATGGGCTCGATCGTCGGCAGTGCCGTCGCATCGCCCATCACGAAGTCCGGATTGGGAACCGCGAGATTTTCGGTGACCGGCTGGACGCAGTAAACGGTATTGCCGCGCTCGTCGGTCCACGGACGGCCTTCGGTGATGGGCAGACCGTCCACGTCCCGCAGGATGATCATCAGGTCGGCGTATGTGGTTCCCTTGCCGCTCCCAGGTGTGCCTCCCTTCGCGAAGGACATTTGGACCGGATCGGGCGAGGTAATCGTGTCGTCCTGGCACGCACCCATTGCCAGCATGGCCGGCACGGACATCAGGGCGAGGAGTCGTGAGTATCGCATTTTCGCTATTTCCTTGCGTTGAGGACGGGCGCCTCTGGCCGACCGGAAGGGCTGGAGCCCATCCGGACGGCGCCGCTGCAGACGGTGCCGAGCGATGGCCGCATCACCCTCGCGTACCCATTCTAGGCGCAGCGCCGTGGGGGGAATGTCAGGAGAGAGCCGACAGTGGATTGGGACCAGCGTGGTATCAGGTGTGCAGAAAACATGACAGCTGCAGGAGGTAACGCCCGACAGACGGCGGCGCGCCGGCGTTTCGACTTCGCCGCAGAAATGTCCAGCGTCAGCCCGCCGCACCTCGCGTCGTATCCGGCACCACGCGTGGAATGACGACAGGCTTGCGGGGCGCGACGTTCCTCCATTTCGTCGTGTCGCGTGCGGCGCGCAGCGAATCCCTGACAAAGGCGGCGCGCGCGGCGGCGCGGATCGAGTCGCGCCTCAGGATGGAATCGGGGGGTGGCGGCGCCGGGACGGTTATCGCCGGCCCCGGCGGCTTGAAGCCGAACGGTATGCTGATCCCGCCGCCACCGCCCCGGGCTCGGGAGACGCCATTCGGCGGCAGGGGTCCGAGTTCCTCCCCTGCTCTCAGCACGCGCGCGCGCGTTTCACGTATCGCACGCTGATTGGCGGATTCGCGCTCCGGCGCGACGGGCGCGGAGAACGTGCGTGCGTTGGCGCGCAGGCGCTCCGCAACGGAAGCGTACGGAACGGTTTCCCCACCCGTGTCGCGGCCCGGGTCGCCGGTCTCGTCGGAGGGGGCGCCGGGCGTGCCGAACTGCGTCGTGCGCGAGCTGGCGCTGCGCGACAACGCTTCGATCTGGATCAGGTCCTCGTCATCGCGCGGCGAAATCGACAGCACCGTGAACTGCGCACCCGCAGCGGCAGACGTGTCGCCGGCGCGGCCGTATGATGGCGGCACCATGCCGGGGTTCACGAGCACGATCAGCAGGTGGATGAGCGCGGAGGCGATGAGGCCGTAAGCGAGAGGATAACTCCCCCGCCTCCGGCGCCTGCCGTTTCGCTCCTCCTGCTTCATTCATCGCTCCGGGATCACTCCTGCGTGCTTGCGGGAGCACGCCCGCACACAGGGTTACACCGGCGGCCTCCGCGAGAGCCGCGCTGATGGAAGCCCGGAACCCGGGATGCTGCTCCATGACACGCGACCGGGCGCGCGCAAAGATGACGTCCTGTACCGCGCCGAGGAACACATTCACATATGAGTGCAAGTGTCTCGTCAGCGGCGAATGAGCCGTCGCAGAACGTCGACGAGCACGGCCGGCAGATGCTCGGGATGCTGGAGCGCGGAGTAGCTGCCGGCGCCGAAGATGCGGGGCATGTACGCGGGTGCCTGGCGGTCGACCGTGACGCAGAACGGGTGCAGACCCTGGAGGCGCGCCTCCGCCACGGCCTGCCGGGAATCTTCGACGCCGTACCGGCCCTCATAGACGTCGACGTCGTTCGGCTTGCCGTCGGAAAGGACAAGCAGCAGGCGATGGCCGGCGGGCTTGCGCATGAGCAGCGCCGTCGCGTGACGAACGGCCGCGCCCATGCGTGTGTAGCGATCGGGCTCCAGCGCCGCGATCCGGCGGTGTACCACTGTGCCACTCCGCTCCTCGAACGACTTGATGGGCAGCACCGTTACGCACTCCGGCCCCTCGCCTGAGAACGCGAAGATCGCATAGGGGTCGCCCAGCGCCTCGAGCGCATCGCAGACGACGAGCAGCGCTTCCTTCTCGACGTCCACGACCCGCAGGTCCTGCATGATCCAGCTGTCCGTCGAGCCACTGACGTCGACCAGGAGCGCGATGGCGACATCGCGGCGCGCGGGCAGCACGGCCTCGTAGAGCCGGTTGTCGGAGCCGATCCCCGCACGGCGGTCGGCGTATGACGCGACGAACGCCGACAGGTCCACCTCGGGACCGTCGAGCTGACGACCGAGCCGGAGGCGGCGTGGTCGTAAACGCTCGAAACGGCGGCGCACCTCGGCCAGCAGGGCGGCCCGGCGGACGAGGACGGACCCGGCCCAGGCCGGGTCGCCGAGCGGCGGCGTGCGTTCGCGAACGACTGCGCCGTGCTCGACATAGGCGGCCTTGCGATAGTCCCACTCCGGATAGACCAGTCCCGGACGTCGTCCGCTCCGCTCGAGGTGGGCGACGCCGAACGGCGGCGGATCGTCGCTGGCGAGCACCTCGCGCGGCCTGCCCGGCGCAGCGACCAGGCGCGCTTCCGGAAGCTCGGACAGCGAATCGGCGAGCTCGTCGGGATCGACGTCATCGTCGCGATCGGTGGGACGCTGGAGTCCCATCGGGTCCTCGACGTGCTCCTGCGGATCGTCCAGCTGGATCATCCACATACCGACGTGGTCGTCATCCTCGTCATCGAGCGCCTGCCTGACCTTCGGCCGCCTCTGCATCCGTGTGACGCGCCAAGGCGCGTGCGCCTCGTCCTCGACGGGCGTACCGGCGGAGCGACGAGATGGCTCGGACGGCGCTTTCTCGACACGGCCCCACAGGCCGACCTCCGGCAGTCCGCGGTATGGACCGTCGAGGGCGAGTATGGCTTCCGCATGCTCCTGCGCCCACGACAGCGATGCCGCGGTGTCATCCGCTTTGGCAGCCCGCGGCTCGCCGTCGAGGACTGCCAGCAGCTCGGCTTCGACGGCAGCCTCACGCGGGGTCAGCAGGTCCGTGGCCGGACGCGTCGCGCGCTCGGCGCGGCGCGCTGACCTGAGCGCGTCGCGCAGGCCGGGCAGCTCGGCGTCGAGCATGGCCGCGACCGCCTGCGCTTCGCGGACGAGGAACAGGTC
Organism: Longimicrobiales bacterium; assembly: GCA_035461765.1. Classification (GTDB taxonomy): domain Bacteria; phylum Gemmatimonadota; class Gemmatimonadetes; order Longimicrobiales; family RSA9; genus SH-MAG3. The sequence continues at coordinate 78,980 of DATHUY010000149.1, read as the reverse complement.
GCGGATCAGCCGGTCGGTGGGGAGCGTCGCGGGAGTGCCGCGCAGCGCACGCATTGCGAGCTCGACTGTCAGCAGGCGATATCGGAGGAGACCGCCCACGCCTGCGGGATCGGCGGGCAGCGAGCGGGGCAGGCGGATGCGGATCCCGTCCGTGGAGGCCATCGTGCGCCGCTCGATGAGGTGGCGTGGCACGCGGCGACCGAGGCGCTCGAACCAGGTGGGGATGGAGGGCGGCTCGGCCACGCCGATGGCGAGCGGGACGCCGAACGTCGCACGTACGAAGTGCTCGAGCCTGGACCGCACATCGGCCAGCAGGATCATGTCCGGCCGTGCGTCCGCCGAACGGCGTCGCCAGAGACCCTGTACGAACAGCGTGGCGTGATGCGCTCCGTCGAGGATTACATCCTCCGGCTCCGACACGGCGGCTAGCCGGCCAGAGTCAGATCGACGACATCGTGCATTGCAGCGAGCAGGTCTGCGTCATCGGAGAGTGGCGCGACCAGACCGACACGGCACGCGATCTTCGGCGCGATGCCGCTCGCCACCAGCCGTGCGGTTGCCACGAGCAGACGGGTGCTCGGCACTTCCGCGAGGCCGCGGTCCCGCAGGTTGCGGATGCGGCCGCCCAGCTTCACGAGCGTGTGCGCCATTGCGCGGTCTACACCGCTCTCATGCTGGACGATGTCGATCTCGTGCTCCTCGGCGGGGAAATCGAATTCGAGCGCAACGAAGCGCTGCCGCGTGCTGGGCTTCAGGTCCTTCAGCACATGCTGGTATCCGGGGTTGTACGAGACGACCAGCTGGAACCCCTCCGCAGCCTCGATCAGCTCCCCCGTCTTGTCCACCGGCAGCAGCCGGCGATGATCGGTCAGCGGATGGATCACGACGACAGTGTCCTGCCGTGCTTCCACCACCTCGTCCAGGTAGCAGATGGCGCCAATGCGCGCCGCAAGTGTGAGCGGTCCGTCCTGCCAGACGGTCTCGCCACCGCGTATCAGGTAGCGGCCGGTCAGGTCGCTGGCCGACAGGTCGTCATGACACGATACCGTCACAAGCGGCCGGCCCAGCCGCCACGCGACGTGTTCCACGAACCGCGTCTTGCCGCACCCGGTCGGGCCCTTGAGCATGACCGCGAGCCGCCGGCGGTGACATTCCTCGAAGATCGAGATCTCGTCACCAACCGGCAGGTAGTACGGCTCCGGGCCCGGATAGCGCACCCCCTCCCGCAGCCCGTTACCGGACGGTGGCTCCGGTGCGATCATGCGCGCCGCCCGCGTCTCAGACAGGCTGAACCTCCTCGGCTGCCCGCGTGTCCGCGTGGACGGTGAAGGTGGGTCGCTTCCGGAAGAAGTCATAGATGAAGAGCGCCACTCCAATCGTGAACAGGATCCCCGTCACGGTCAGCATCAGCATGTGCACCTGGATCTTCAGCTGGGTCTCGAGATAGCCGAGTCCCATGATCCGCTCGAGGTACGTCTGCGAGATGCCGGCGGTGCCGAACGCCAGCGTCATCCCGAACATCCCGCCCACCATCAGCCAGAATGCGGCGAAGCCCAGCCTCTGGTCCTCGCCCTCACGGTGCTCCGTGAGTGCGGGGAGTGCGAACGTCATGATCGCCAGGTTGATCATCACGTACGCACCGAAGAACGCGGAGTGGCCGTGCATCGGCGTGATCATGGTTCCGTGGGTCCATTTGTTGACGGCCGGCCACGTGTGCGCCAGACCGAGCAGCCCGGCGCCGAACGCGGTGAATACGGCACTGCCGATCGTCCAGTGGAGCGCCAGCGAATTCGGATGCGACAGGCCTGAGCGCCTCATGGCAGTGTAGGCGTACGCGACCATGACAAAGAGCGCGAGCGGCTCGAGGGCGCTGAAGAGTCCACCGATCGGTAGCCAGTAGCGGGGTACGCCGACCCAGTAATAATGATGCGCCGTGCCGAGGATGCCGGCGATGAAGACGAGGCCGACAATTACATAGAGCCATTTCTCCATCACCTCGCGGTCGGCGCCGGAGAGCCGGATCAGCAGGTAGGCGAGGAGTCCTGCCTGGATCATCTCCCACACACCCTCTACCCACAGGTGGATGGTCCACCACCGGTAGAAGATGCTGATCGTGTAGTTGTCATAGGAGACGAGCGCGGGCAGGTAGAGCAGTGCGGCAAGGCCGAGTCCCGCAACGAGCACCCCTTCGGTGGTCGTCCACCGGCCGGCCTTGCGAATCGTCATGAGGATGTTGAACAGGAACATGAGCATGACGACGACGATCGCGAGCTTCACGATGTATGGCTGCTCGAGGAGCTTGTTGCCTTCCGTCCAGCCGAACAGGTAGCCAATGACGGCCGTGAGCCCGGCCACGACCCAGAGGCCGAGCTGCCAGAAGGCCAGCTTCGGGCTGTAAATATCCGTGCGCGATTCCTCGGGTACCACGAAATACGTCGCGCCCATGAATCCGGTTAGGACCCAGACGATCAGCAGGTTCGTGTGTACGGCCTTGACCCGATCGAACGGGAGGACGTCGATGAGCGGGTCCGGGCCGAGATACTTCACGACCGCGAGGAGGCCGAACACCATCTGGAGTCCGAACAGGCACACCGCGAAGGCGAAATACCAGTACGAGATCGACTGCGTGCGATAGCGCATGGATCAGCGAAGGGTTGCGAGGTAGGCGACGAGCTGACTGATCTGTTCCTCATCCAGCCGCGTCTCGTAGTCGTCGGGCATGAGAGATATGCCGCCCGGGCCGGTCGAGAAGTTTGCGCCCGGCACCAGGTGGACGCTCGGGCTGACGATCGACTCGCGGATGTAGCCTTCCGCGTCGGTGGCCGAGCCTGTATAGGACGGATCGGCGACGGTCTCCTCAGCGCGCTCTACTATGCCGGCGAGGCTTGGACCGGCGAGCGTTACGCCCGGTTGTATGGCGTGGCATGCGGTGCAGGCCAATGCCGGCCGGCGGAAGAGCGTCTGGCCGAGGGCGACCGGCTCATCGGACGTCGTGGCAGCCGTGGGCGCTTCCTCTTCATACGATCCGGCCATTGCGCCGCTCGACACGACGATCGGCCGCGGCGGCCAGCCCTGGTTATCCACGTTCGCCACCCAGTCCAGGAACGCGATGACCTGCGCGATCTCGGTGTCGTTCAGGTTCGGGTTCGGCATGAGCCGGCGATGCACTTCCTCGGAATAGAACTGGGATGGGTTTCGCAGGAATGCGGTCAGGTAGGCTTCACCTCGCTGCTGCGTGATCTTCGTCAGGTCCGGTGCGTAGTAGGCTCCTTCGCCGAAGAGCGTGTGGCAGTTGATGCAGTTGCTGCGGTGCCACACGTGCTTCCCCTCGATCACGTCCTCCGTGATCATGTCGGCGTTCGTCAATTCGCCGAACTGGCGGTGGCTGTCGATGGTCAGCCCCAGGAAGATCGCGGCGAAGAGGAGTGTGCCTCCAATGAAGAACAACCGCGTGTGGCGCTTCGTCATGGCAGCAGCAGGGTTCGGGTGGAACCGGTCAGCCCGGGAGAGTGCGATCCGGGCGCTCGCTCAGACGCTGATGTCGCCCCAGTTCACGATCGCGATCCAGCCCGCATACACGATGCTCAGCAGAATGAGGAGCAGCATGACGAGCCCGAGACCGCGGAGTGCGTTGTAGAAAACGCCGACCGTGTCCTTACGGGATCCGGCGTGGCCGGGACTGGATGATTGCATGGACATGGCGTGCCGCGTGGGAGACGTGAGGGGTGATGACCCCGACGGCGGGGCTCCGCCACTATACGTGAGCGGGTGGAAGCCTGCAAGCGTATACGTCAAGCCGAGCCGAACTGAGCCGCTTCGGTCTGCGATGCGGATTGCCCCGCACGCGGTCGCACGCGAGCTTGAACGGATCGCCGGTTCACGAGTCCTGAATTTCCCGCATGCGCCCCGAATCGCACGAAGCGTCTGTCGTCATTGAGCCGTTCGATCTCGGCGCGACGATGGCGCAGCAGGTCCTCGGCCATTTCGATCCGACCGGCACCCGCGGCGCCGACGCGTTCCGCAAGGTGCACCTGACGGCGGACGGTCAGCCGGTAGCGTGGCTCTTCACACGCACGGACACTGGATTCCGCGTGCACGTGCACGGCACGCATGCAGCCGCGGTACTCAGCGATTTCCTCGCCCGTTTTCCGCTCGAGGACGGCTGCGACGCTTTCGATCCCCTGCATCCGATCCTGCGACGTGTCGTCCGGCTGCACGGCGGACTCCGCCTGCTGCGCGTACCCTGGGCGTTCGATGTGGCGGCGGGAGCGGTTCTCCAGCAGCGCGTCCGGTGGCAGGTCGCCTATGGCGATTTCCGCCGCATCGCGAACCGGTGGGGCACGGCGTCGTCGGGCTGCATGGCGTTTCCAACAGCGCGGCAGCTCGCCGCGGTGCCGGTCGCGGCGATCGAGGCGCAGGGCATCGATCCGAAGCGGGCCCGGGCGCTTCATGCGCTGGCGCGGCTCGAGGCAGTGCGTCCATTCCTGGCGGTGGAGTCCGACCCGAACCGGCTGCGGCTGAGACTGCGGCAGGTGCGGGGGATCGGCCCGTGGACGGCGAACATGATTGCGGGTTACGGTTCCGGCGATCCCGATGCCGTCCCAACCGGGGATCTGCATCTGCCGTCGCTCGTCACATCCGCGCTCGCCGGTGAGCCGGAGGGTACGGACGATCGCATGCTTGAACTGCTGGAACCGTATCGCGGCCAGCGATTCAGGGTCGTGAGGCTGCTCTCGTGGGCGGCACGCCGGTCGCGCGCATGGTGATCAGGATTTCTCGTCCGGCGCCTGTGCCGGCGCCAGATGCCGCAGTGTCACCTGTTCAGATGTCCGGATCATCCGCTGAATGAGTTGAAGGCCTGCGTCGATATCGGCGGCGTTACACTCGGTGCACTCGCGTCGCACGGCCCGATCGATCACTGCCTCCAGTATCTCGACCTCACGCCTGAGTGACTCGGCGGTCCAGCCGAACAGCGCGCGCTGCCGGCCGTGCAGGTCCGCGATCAGGTGCTGGATCTCGGAGCCGTCCCGTACGAGCGGCGTCGCACCGGAGCGCGCGACCAGGTCGATCAGTGTCTGACCGATGTCCGCGACGTAGGCGGCGATATGATCCTGGAGAACGGCATCCGGAAGATCCCGCGCGACGGAAATGGCAGCACGCAGCTCACGCGTGAACTCTACCTTGATGTCATCGAGCCCACGCTGAACGGCGCGCCCGACGTCGGCCACACCGTCCGGGTGCTGCTCGATCGCGGAGTCCGCGATGTCGAGGCGCGGCTGCATGTTCGTACTGGTGCGCGGCAGCCAGAGTGTGAACGCGGAACCGCGGCCGACCTCGCTCGTCACGGTTATATCGCCGCCCATGAGCTGCGCCAGCTCGCGACTGATCGCGAGGCCGAGACCCGCGCCGCCGTGGTCACGGGTGCGACCCTGCTGGACCTGCTCGAACGGCTTGAAGATCCGGGCCAGGTCGCCGGGCGCAATCCCGATGCCGGTGTCGGTGACGCGAATGAAAGCCGCGTCCGTGCCGTCGAGCGGCGAGTCGTTCTCTACACCGTAAGCGATCTCGACGCGTCCTCCGCGTCCGGTGAACTTCACCGCGTTCGAGAGCAGGTTCACGAGGATCTGCTGGACGCGCCGTTCATCGCCGTAGTAGTACGTCTCGCCGTCACCGGCCAGAGCCACGCTCGAAAGAGCGATGTCACGCCCGTGTGCGGTCGCAGCGACGATCTCGACGGCGGCGGCGACCGCATTGACGGCGAGGGCCCGCTCCGTCTCGACATCGACGCGGCGCGCCTCTATCCGCGCCAGGTCGAGCACGTCCTGAATCAGTGCCAGCAGATGCTGGCTGCTCGAATGCACCCGCTCCAGATGCTGTCGCTGCTGCGCGGTCAGCGGCCCGGCCAGCTCCATCTGCAGGAGCTCGTTGTAGCCGATGATCGCATTGATGGGCGTGCGGATCTCGTGGCTCATTGTGGCGAGAAACTCGCTCTTCGCGAGATTCGCGCGCTCCGCTTCCTCACGCGCCTTTTCCGCGTCCGCAGTCCGCTGCGTCAGCGCCGCATTGGCCCGTTGAAGCTCCTCGTTCACGGATGCGAGGTCCGCATGTGCTTCCTCGAGCATCGCGGACTGATGCTGCAACTCCTCGGACTGTGCCTCGAGCTCGGTTGCGTTCGCCTCCAGCTCCGTCTGTATGCGACGCTGCTCCGTCACATCGTGCAACACGAGCATGTGCGTCGTCCGACCTTCGGCACTGACGCGCGCGGTCAGTGCCTCCGCCACGCGCGGCTCTCCGTCCACCACGAACGTTATCTCGGCGCGCGCGGGTGATGGAGACGTGTGGCCGGAGAGCAGGTTCTCGAGCGCGGCGCGATCCACCGGCGTCGTAATGTCGAGGATCGGCTGGCCGAGCACATTGCCGCGGGTACGGGCGAAGAACTGGGTGGCGGCATCATTCCACGAGATCACGCGCATGTCGTGGTCGAAGGAGATGACGGGGTCGGGCAGCAGGCCGAGCAACGTGGCGAGGTATGCGTCGGAGATGAATGCGCGGCGTGCGGAGTGGGGCTCGATGGCCGCGAGATCATGCTCGATGCGGCGATGCATGGTCCGAAAGCCGCGCCGCTGCCGGGTGACCTGCGCCGCACGCTCGATGAACGCCGCGTCCAGGTCGGACGGCTCGGCGATCCACAGCTCGCCGACGCCCCGACGCAGGATCATGGCACGCTCGAGTGAAGGACGCTCGCCGGACGCCGCGACGACCGTGAGCTGAAGCGTAGCATCCCGAGCGTGCAGGCGCTGCGCCATCAGCAGCGGATCCACCGCGCCGCCATCGATCAGCGCTGCATCGAAATGGGTGGTCCCGTGCACGAGCGCGTCGGCGTCCGCGGCCGTGTCGACCTGAAACGACCGCGTGAGGGAGGCACGCCATGAGGCTGGCTCGGAGGAATTGCCTATGATGAGAACGCGTGCGGCCACGATCACACCAGCGGCAGTTTCACGAGTGCGCGACCGGCCCACGTCTTCAGCAGGTCCGTGGTCGGGGCCATGACATGACTTGCTCGCGCGTCACGAAGCAGTTGCGCCAGTCTGCTGTTCTCCCGATACGCCGTGCCGCCGCAGATCGTCATTGCCTCATTCGTCAGCAGAACGGATGTGTCGCCCGCCGCGGCCTTGCTGGCGAAAACCGGGACCAGCGCGCCTGGATCGCCGGCGTCGGCGCGCGTTGCGGCCGAGTAGATGAGGTGGCGCGTCCGCTCCAGCTCCGACCACATGGTGCCCAGGCGATGAGAAACCACGGGGTCGGCACCCAGCAGCTCGCCGGTGTGGGCGAACCTGCGGGTCCCTGCATGCGCGAGCGCAATGTCGAACGCCGCCTGCGCCACTCCGAGGTACGTCGCGGCCATCGCCATGAGGAAGTAGGGAGCGATCACTTCGAATACATACCACAGCTGATCGCCCTCGGCGCCGAGCAGGTTGCGCCGCGGGACCGGCACCTCGTCGAGCTTCAGCGTGCGTGAGCTGTTGGCGCGCATGCCCAGCCCGTGCCATTCGTCGAGCCACTCCAGCCGCGGCGTGTCCGCGTCCATCATGACACAGCTGAATGCACCGTCGCTCGACGGCTGTTCGACCGACGCGGCTGACACGACATACGAGTCGCAGTGGCCGCCACTCGTGATGAAGCTCTTCGTGCCATCCAGCACGTACTCATCACCCTGCGCCGTCAGCCGCGTCTGCGGGATATAGAAGTGCATGCCGGTGCCGGGCTCACTCAGTGCGAGCGTCGTGATGTGCTCGCCGCGTGCGATCGGCTCCAGGTAGGTCTGCGTCTGGTATTCCGTGGCCTTCGCGGCGATCACGGCCGTACCGACGCAATGCATTGCGTAACACAGCGCCGTCGATCCGCTCTCGCGTCCGATCGCTTCAGTGATCGCCGTGAGTCCGAGCAGGCCCTCACCGTGACCGCCCGCGCTGGTGGGGGCATTGAGCCCCATGAGGCCCGCGTCCGCCAGCGCAGACATGGCCGGGGCGGGCCACGAGGCCTCCCTGTCCTCCCGCTCCGCGTTCTCGGCAACGACGGTCCGCGCGATCTCGCGCGCGCGACCGAGCAGGTCGTGCAGCCGGGACGGGATCAGCGAGTTCTCAGCTTCCATTAATTCTCTCCTCAGGGTGTGAAAAGCCCTCTTTGCCAGAAAAGTGCCTGAACATGAAGCCATCAGCGGATTTCGCGTGGTTCGGTCGCATCGGCCGGTCCGGTGGCGCAGGTCAGCGTGTACTGGTTTTCACCACACGACTGGCTGCCATTCCTGCTGTCGGGCCGCTGGCAGCGGCCGCATGTTGCGGCATCGGCCGTTTTGGCGATGCCGGGTCGACGGCCGGCCCACATGTGCGAGAGGTGCCATGGACTCCATTCGCTGCATCGTGCTCGGTATCGCGGACGCGACGGAGGACCCTCACCTGGATCACGCCGTCGCGCTGGCTGCCCGGCTGGGAGCGACGCTCCACGTCGTGCATTCCTACCATCTGCCGGATCCCGCCCTCTATCCCTATGTGGAGATGTCGGTGTTCGGACCTGACGCCCGGAAGGAGGTCCATCGGGGAGTGCAGCAGCTTCTCGAGGAGCAGATCAGGAAGCTGTCGCCGAGCCAGAGCGTGAGGTGCCGGGCGGTACCCGTGCCTGCGGCGACGGCGGTGCTGGACATGGCGCGCGAAGTGGCGGCGGACCTCATCATTGTGGGTGCGACGCGGCACGGTCCGGTCGCGCGCGCCATAGTAGGCACGACTGCGCAGCGCGTCCTGCGACGTGCCCGCGCCCCGGTACTCGTGAGCCGCGCGCCGCTGGAAGGACAGCGGCGTGTGCTGCTGACCACGGACCTGTCGGCGCTCAGTGCGAAAGTCCACGAGCGAGGCATCCGGCTGGCGTCACTGCTCACCGGAGGAGAGGCCCAGAATCGAACGGTGTTCGTCGTCGACTACGCCGTACCACTCATGGCGCCGCTCGAGCCGGGTGTGCTGATGGATGTCGGCAGGCGGGAGCTGGATGCGTTCCTGGAGCAGACCGGCGCGGAGCGCGCCGAGGGCAAGGTGCGGGTGGGTGAGCCGACACGCGAGATCGCTGCCGAAGCGGAGGCGTGGGGGGCGGACCTGCTGGTGCTGGGAACGCACGGGCGGAGCGGTGCGTCACGGTTCCTGATCGGCAGCGTAGCCGAAGCCGTGATCCGCGCCGTGCACTGCAACACACTCGTTCTGCCCGCTGCCGCACTCATCCCGGAGGCGGAGGCCGAGCCGCTCTGAGCGCCCCTTTCTCGTAGCAGGTCAGGGCGTGCGGGGATCCGCCGTACGCGCAGCGTTCTCTCCGCGCGACATCACCCTGCGATGGAACGCATCCGGCATGTCCAGCTGGAAGCGAGGCTCCCGCCATTCATAATGACAGTACGTGCACTGGCCCATGCGCGGCGTGCGCCCGAGGTCCGGCGGCGTCGGCGCGGCGCTTCCCGTGGCCGTCCAGGCGGCGGCCGCCCGCACGAGTGCCTCCTCGAGCGCGCGATGCGAAAGCGGGAGGTTGTGTGCAGGGCCGCCCTGCCGGACGAATGTGACGAGTGAATCGGCGGCGGCGGCAAGAACGCGGGCGCTGTCGGACCCGGCGGCCGCGCTGGCCGCGGCCACATACTGCGCGGTCTGGGCGAGGCGCTGCGCACTGCCGCGTTCCCACCATGTCAGGACGGTCGCGTACTCGGATGAGTGACACCCGACACAGTTGATGCGGGTGCCTGCTGCATCGGCCGTCTGCACATGACATGAACGGCATGTGAGCCCGACCAGGAACTTGTCAGCCGGTGTCGCCGCGAGTCCTGCGGGTGCGACGCCGAGCATGAGGCGCTGCTCTGCGGCGTGCGCCGCGGTGTGACAGGCGTTGCACGTGGACGCAGCGAACACGTCGCCGGCACGGATATCGTGCACGGTCGCGTGACATTGCGTGCAGCTGAGCTCGACACCGCTGCTCATCGCGACAATGTGATGGGAGACGTCTTCGTGGCAGCCACTGCACGTCACGCCGGTGTGCGATGGATGCAGGTCGCGCCCGGCGCCCTGCTCCGTCACGGCCGCGGCATTCCTGTGGCACTCCACACATGTCGATGCGGCGACGGTTGTGGCCGGGCGTCCCACATCGAAGTGGCAGCGCACGCATTCACCGCCTATCCACGGCAGCTCCGAATGCACTACGGGCACGTTCTGGCTGGTGAGTGCGACGTGGCCGGGGTCAGTATGGCAGAGTCGGCAACCCTCGGGGCTGGACCCAGCCAGGCTTTCGGCGTGACACAGCGCGCATCCGGTCGTTGTTACGCTCAGCTCCAGTTCGCCGGTCTCGTGAACGTGACAGGATGCGCATCCGGCGGCGATGGCATCGTCACCGCCGTGTGCGTAATGCTCCATCTCGATGGTACCGAGTGCGACGGTGCCTGCTCCGTCGGCTTCGTGGCAGTCCAGACACGCGTCATCGCTCGCGGCGGGTATGCTCCGCCCCATGGCAGCGCCATCGTGGCAGCGGGCGCACGGCAGCCCGGCGTGGGCACCGTCCGACATCGGGATGCCAGCCGCGGCGGAGGAATGTGCGTCCCCGGCGAAGGCCGCAGCAGATGAATCCGCGGACCCGACGCGCGTCCTCGCGGCGGGATCCTCGGTGCAGCCGGCGAACGTGATCGCCAGCGCGATGCCGGTCAGCAGAAGGTGACGGCCCACAGGATCATCCCTATGCACATGATGCCCACACCGAGGGCAAGGAATCCGAATACCGCCGATATGATGCTGGCACTGCGTGAAGGCGGCGGTGCCGGTGCATCGACGACAGCGGTATGCGACGGTGCTTGCCGGAGCTCGAATCCATCCACGATCTCCGGGTGCTCCTCCTCCATGTACTGAACCGTGGCGCGGCCATGGAACATGACCGCGTCCAGCGGGAACTTGTCCGGGCGCAGGTGCACGTTGAAGAAGTGCACGATGAAGATGAAGCACGCCGCGATCAGCGCCTCGAAGCCGTGAAAGACGGTGGCGACGTTGAACCACCACCCCGGCAGCCAGCGCGAGAAAATCTCAGGGAACCAGAGGACGATGCCGCTGCCGCCAATGATCACCAGGCCCCATATCTCGCCGAAGAAGTCGAGCTTCTCGAGGTAGCCGTACCGGCCGAAGCGCGGGCGATCGCGCCCGGTGAAAAACCATTTCCACTGCTTGATGAAGTCCTTCGCGTCCTGCGGGTGCGGCACCAGGCTGTCGCTGCCCCACAGCATGCGCTTCGGCTGCGGTGAGCGCACGACCTTCGCGATCAGATAGACGGTGAAGATCGCGCTGTAGATGAGCATGATGACGGCCGCGACGCGGTGGATCACGCCGGCGGAGTGCACGCCGCCCCACAGGTACATCAGCTCACTGGCGAACGGCGCGCACGCATAGCGGAGCGGCAGACCTGTCAGGACCAGCGTATAGAACGTGGTGAGCGCAAGCGCGTGAATGAGGCGGTTGAAGAGCGTGAAGCGCCAGACGTACGGGCCCTTGCCGCGCTGCGCCGTATCGAGCGGCTGGAGCGCAGGGTAGTTCATTGACTCCCCCGACATGTCACGTCCGCCATCAGACATGGTCACCTCCCGCCCTGGCGTGTTCGCCCTTGCGCCGGTCCAGCCAGAGCCGCAGCCACCACAGCGCCGTGTGCAGTGTGAACACGCCGACCACGCCGAACAGCATCGCATTCATGAATATGAAGGAGTAGAAGAGCGGCGGATTCCGCTCGCGGTCCCACGGATCGGGATGCGAGTCGTAGAGGACGAACTTCGCATCGGCGTGAGGATGACACGCGCCGCAGGTCTGGATGAGACGCGCGTCGGACACGTGCGACGCGGGCTCATCCGCCGGCAGAATCGCGTGGGCACCATGGCAGGCGTTGCACGTGGCGACGATCTCCGATCCGAGAGTGGTCGCCTTGCCGTGGTACGTGCCGAAATAGGTGTCGGAATAATCCTCGTGACAGGCGCCGCACGCCGCGACCATGTCCTGCTCGAACTCCGCCTGTGATGGTGCGCGCATACCGTGCGCGCCGTGGCAGCTCGAGCACGTCGGCGGCGCATCCGCGCGCGCCTGCAGCCGCGACAGCGTGAGTGCGGGATCCAGTGCCGCGAGGGCGCGCCCGTGCACGTCGTGCGGCACTGAGTCCGCCGCGGCCGCGTGGCACGCTCCGCACGTTGCCGGCTGGGCGAGCGGTGCGAGCGATGATGCGGGATCATCGACGCGGCGCATGTCGTGAGCGACGTGACAGCTCGTGCAGGTGACCGCGTCGAGATGCGGGTCGTCGGGCGGCAGTGCCGCGGAGGCGTGGCAGGCGACACAGTCGCCATTGAGGCGGGCGCGGACCTCGGCGGACGACGTATCGATTGCCACCGCGTCGTGAATGCCATGACAGTCGGCGCACGTGGCCGCCTGAGTCGCGGGTTGGCCGGGAGTGCGCGTGACCGATGTGGCTGCATGGACGCCGCGGGCATGTGCCTGCGATTCCGGCTCATGACACGACGTGCACGACTCCGTACCGACATCGGCGGTCCGCTCGTGCGGATAGCGGCTGAATCCGGTATGGCAGCTGGCGCACGATAGTGACTCGTGCGCGGATGCACGGAGCGTGAGATCGGAGACGACGAGTGCGCGTGCCTCGGCGAGTGACGCGGCATGTCGCCGCATGAGCTCCAGCTCGCCATGGCAGAGTGTGCATTGCGCGTCGGTGGACTGTTGCGCGCCAGCGGAGCCGGGCAGCGCCATCAGCCAGAGCACGGCCGCACAGGCGGCCATCGTGATCGTTGTTCGGATGAAGCTGTGCCTCAAGGCTCGCCCCCGTATTTCGCGAGTCGGTTCCGCACCTGGTGCCGGCTCAGACCGAGCAGGCGACCGGCCTCGCTGCGATTGCCCTCGGCACGGCGCAGTGCTTCACGCAGCAGCATGCGCTCCAGCGTACCGAGGTCCACCCCGTCCGGACCGAACGTCGCGGCGTCCGATTCCTCCCGTCGCCCATCCGTCCGCTGGAACTCGCGCGGCAGGTTCTCCAGGCGTATGGAATCACCCTCCGCCAGCAGCACTGCACGCTCGATGATGTTGCGGAGCTCGCGGATGTTGCCGGGCCAGTCGTGCTCCTTCAGGCGCTCCATGGCCTCCGGCTCGACATGGCGCACACGCCGGCCGAGCTCGCGGCTGTAACTGTTCATGAACGCAGTGACCAGGAGCGGTACGTCTGACGCCCGATGTCGCAGCGGCGGCAGCTCGATCGGCAGCACACTCAACCGGTAGAACAGGTCCTGGCGGAAGCGGCCCGCGTGCACGTCCGCCTCGAGATCACGGTTCGTCGCTGCGACGACGCGTGCGTTCACGACCAGGTCCCGTGTGCCACCCACGCGGCGGAACGTCTTCTCCTCGATGAAACGCAGCAGCTTGCCCTGCACGCCCGGTGACAGCTCCGCGATCTCATCCAGGAACAGCGTGCCCTGGTCGGCGACTTCCACGAGGCCGCGCTTGAGCGTGCGAGCGTCCGTGAACGCACCCTTCTCATGACCGAACAGCTCTGATTCCATCAGGCTCTCGGTGAGAGCGGAGCAGGTGACGTTGACGAACGGACCGTCAGCGCGCGGGCTGAGATCGTGGATCGTGCGGGCAAGGAGGCCCTTGCCCGTGCCCGTCTCTCCGAGGATCAGTACTGTCGCCGAGTCCGCAGGGGCGACCTTCTCCACCAGGTCCGTCACCTCGCGCATGGCGGGGCTCGTGCCGATCATGCGGCCGGACGCGCCCGGCCCGCGCAGCGACCGCAGCTCGCGACGCAGGCGCGTGCGTTCCAGCGCCGCACGCATCGTCGCCTCGACACGGTCGATCGAGAAAGGCTTCTCCAGATAGTCGAGCGCGCCAAGGCGCAGCGCCGCAACAGCGGACTCGATGGTGCCATGCGCCGTCATCATGACGCACGGCACGTCGTCGGACGCCACGAGCTCGCGCAGTATCTCCGTTCCTTCGCCGTCCGGCAGTTTCACATCGAGGAGCGCGGCGTCCGGATGCTCCGATGCGATCAGGCGTCGCGCCTCGGCCAGCGTCGACGCGACGACCGGCTCGAAGCCTCGCTGGGAAAGCCGCTCGGCCACTACTTCGCGAATGAGCTTGTCGTCCTCCAGGATCAGTATCCGCTCATCCATGGGTCCTCGCTGGCTCGTGCGGCTGGCGAAGGTGCGCGTCGGGACTGCGCGGCAGTATCGCACCCGACGCCTCGTCGTGCGATGCGGGAGCTGGCTCGCGTTGCTCACTGGTGCCGTGCCCGGTCGGCGAGCCCGCGGCGGGCAGGGTAAGCCAGACCGTGGTTCCCTGGCCGGGCTGACTGTCGATCGCCAGCTCACCGCCGTGCGCGGCCATGATTCGTACGACGAGCGGCAGGCCCAGGCCGGTGCCATTCGGCTTCGTGGAGTGGAACGGGCGCAGCGCCTGCTGCACGGCCTCGTCGGTCATGCCGAGTCCGGTATCACGGACGGCGATGGCAATGCGGCCGTCGGTCGATCGAATGGAGAGCGTGATGGTGCCGCCGTCCGGCATGGCCTCGGCGGCATTCAACACGACGTTCTGAACGGCCTGCTGGATACGCCGCGGCTCGGCAGCGATCGCGGATACATCGCCGTCATAGTCGCGGATGATCTCCACACCGCGCAGGGCGGGATGTCCGGCGAGGCCGAGCAGCGCGTCATCGATGACTTCGCGTACGGGGACGGCCGTTCGCTCAGGCGGCATCGGTCGGGCGAGCGAGAATAGGTCGCGCATCGTGTCGGAGAGACGCTCGAGCTGCTGGTGCATCGAGTCGAGCACGTCGCGGCTGCCCGGATCCATGACGTATTCCTGCTCGAGCAGGTCCATCGCCGAGCGAATGGATGCGAGCGGGCGCTTGAACTCGTGGGCCATCTCGGCCGCGAGCTCGCCGACCTGGGCAAAGCCTTCGCGCTGATCCGCTGCGAGGTCGCGTTCGGCGGCCCGTGCTTCGACCTCGCGACGATGGCTGATCAGGCGGACCATGGAGGCTTCGATCTCCTTGAGCTCGTCGCGCCCGGGCCGCCTGTGATTGCCGCTCGCGCTATCGTCGGAGAGCAGGTGTCCCATGCGCTGTAGCGGACCGACGACCTCGCGCTCGAGCATGGTGACGAGTACGAAGCCGAGGGCGAGCAGACCGAGCAGAACGAGGCCGACACCCATCCACATGCCGCGTCGCACGGCCGCACGCAGGGGAGCCATGGAGTAGCGCAGCTCCATCACGGCCGGCTGTGCGACCCGGATCGGCATGAAGACATCGACGACATCGCCGCGGCCCGTCGTGCGCGCGACGCCCATCGCCGGGAGCTCCCCGGCAGCCGGCAGCCACGCGCCGCGCTCCGCCCGGACGCCTTCTTCGGATTCATCCGATGACAGCAGGACCAGCCCGTCGCTGCTGTGGACGCGGGCGAACTCCACGGTCTGTGTGGCGGCGAGCTGCTGGAGCGTCTGACGGGCCGCGGCCTCGTCGCCGCGCGAAAGAGCCGACTGGATGGTGGCCTGGGCCGTGGTCGCGGATACGAGTGCCTGCTCGCGTGCGGTCGAAACGAGCTGATCGTGCCAGTAGCCGAAAGAGAGAAATGCGACGAGCGCGAGAACGGCGAAGCCGCCGGCGACCATGGTGAGGCCGACCTTGCTGCGCAGCGGCAGGTCCCGGAGCCGGTTCAGCATGGAGCGTTTCATGAGGATTGCGCGCGCGGAAGGCGGGCTCCGGCTCTGGCCGGAACCCGCCCGGTGGATGCGTCCCGCACGCTTGCGATTACAGCGCGAGCAGGGCGAGAACCGCCAGCGCGGTCGCGTTCGCCATGACCGCAGTTCCCAGTCCGCGTGTCCAGAAGAGGAAGCCGAACACCAGTCCCGGCACCAGTACTGTCACCGCTGTGAAGGCAACGGCCGCGAGCGGAGTCGTGAATCCCAGTCCGGCCACGCCCGGCGCGTAGAGCAGCACCTGAACCAGTGCGGCTGCCGCGATGCTGATCACCGCCGCCTCGCCTGCATTCACCCGACCCCACCGCAGGAGCAGCCACGCAACGCCCGTCACCAGGAACAGCCGCAGGAGAACCTCGTCCACCAGCGCCTGGCCGAGAGAGGCGACCACCATCCCGCCCGCGCCACCCGGCAGTGCGGCCGGGATCACGAACGGCAGCGCGATCAGTCCCAGCGCGACGCCCGCCAGCCCTCCCAGCGCCAGGTCGCCAACCGTGCGCCAGCTCGGTGCGAACGCCGGTACCGGGTGCCGGCCCGGAAGCCGCTGAATCAGACGCAGCGCCAGCGTGATCACGGGCCCGCCGATCCACAGTGTAGCGAATGCCGCCATGAGGACTGCACCCGTCTCCGTCACGCGCAGCTGCAGACCCCAGATCTCCGGCCGATCCATCAGGAACAGCACGAGCAGGGACGTGAACGTCGCGCCCACCAGCACCGTTCCGATCTGGCGCTCCGGCCAGCGCGCATACGCGTTCTGCAGCATGCGCCAGCCCGCCACGGCCGCTGCGGCCACCACCGCGGTACCCGCCAGCCAGCCAATGCCCACGCCCACCATTGCCGGCAGTCGACCCATGTAGATCGCGGGCATGCTGAGCGCGATCCACATCGTCACGATCCACGCGAACGGCAGCGCGATCAGCGCGTATACCGCTCCACGGCCGAGGTCGCGTACCGCGTCCCGTGCAGCCATCTCCGCCGGCCGCCCGAAGAATCCGAGCACCAGCGCATGCACCATCCCGATCATTGCGCCGACCACGAACAGGCCGGACGCCGTCATGAAGAGTCCAAAGCCGCTCAGGCGGCCGCTCAACGTCATCAGGGCGACGAGAAGGCCGCCGAGGGCGATTCCGCCCGCCGCTGACCATGCGATCGTGCCCCACCCATGCAGGCCGATTTCCCGCGGTTCCGCTTCTGTCCGCTGCTCGGCCATCATCATTGTCGCGCTCATTTGGTCCTGCCCTTTCAGGGGCCCATCCACCAGGAACGGTGTCTCCGTTCGCACCCTGATAGGTCAAGAGCGGGACCGCATTCGTGCAGATCAGTCCAAATGATTGTGTGACAATGAGTTGAGGGCTGTCCGTGGTCGCGTCGGGGACGCCGCGCGGAGCGGAAAGCGCGCGATTTTGCGCACCTTGGTGAGCGATTTCGCGCGCCTGGCAGGAACCGTCGGAGGCGCAGGCGGACGCGGAACCGGAAGCCCAGTCGGACGCCCCGCCGGACGCCCCGCCGGACGCGGAACCCATTCTGCAGATTGGCGCATGGGGAAATGGCAGCGCCCATCCGGCGCAGGTGCGACCGGATGGGCTGCTTCCAGGAACCGCCCGGAGACGGCATTCCGGCGGTTCGGCGCGGGCGCGCCGCGGCGCCCCAATGGGCGACTTCATACGCGGCAGAGCCAATGCGGTTAAGGGGTGCCGCGTCCGACGGCGTCGACGGCGTCGACGCCGGGTGTGGCGCCCCCGGTGCCGCCTGCAACGGCCGCAGAATTCGGCGCGACCTCGACGGCGATATCGATTCCGTCACGCACGCTCTGCCCGACGATACAGAAGTCCTCGAACATCTCGAGGCAGCGTGCCATTCGCTCCACGTCATCCGGGCCCACCACGGGCTCGATGCGGACGCGCATGGAGCCGACGCGGAACCGGCCGCGCTCGTTGCGGACCATCGTGCCCTCGACGACCGTCTTGATATCGAGGACCTCGATGCGGGATCGGCTGAGACAGAATTTCAGACTGGCGCTCATGCAGTTGCCGACGGCCGCCGCGAGCACGCGCACAGGGTTCGGGCCCGCCGCCTCGCCGAGCGGCGGAGGCTCATCCGTAACCAGAGGCGGTACGCCTTCCAGCCCGAAGTCGACAGCGAACTGATAGTCCCGCTGCAGGTCCAGTGTGATCGAGAATTCCTCCTGCATGTCAGCCCCGCGAAAATGAGGATTGTGCTGATTGTCTGAGATGAAGGTAGGAGCCTGCGTCGAAATGTCTGTGGGGCAGGTCGAGTTGCGCGATGAGGAGTTTGCCCTACAGCCTGGGACGACGCTGGCTGGCGGGAACTGTTTCGTGGCGCGGAAATCAGTGGGGCGGCGCGCTTTTGTCGGGCGGCCCGGTCGTCGGACGCGGAACCCGCTCTGCAGAACGGCTCGGTGAGGCATGCGAATGTCCCCGGGACCGCGGGCCCATATGTCTTCGCGCGTCCCGGCCATGCGGGTCTGAGCCGTTCTGCAGAGTGGGTTCCGCGTCCGACGAGTGCTGGACGATGACGGCTGCATCCCCCAGGTTCACTCCTCCCTGCACACAGGTCGGCATCCAGCAAGGCGGTTGCGACGTGTACCGCGTCGCACCGCCGCATGAGGCAGCAGCAGCAGCGTGAACATCCTGAACGTCAGCAACCTCCATAAGAGCTACGGCAGTCGCATCATCTTCGATGGCGTGTCGTTCGCGATCGACGACGCGGAGAAGGTGGGCTTCATCGGCGTGAACGGCTCGGGCAAGTCCACTCTGTTCCGCATTGTCGCGGGCATCGAAGGCGCGGACTCCGGTGACATTGCACGCCGTCGCAACACCACCGTTCGCTACCTGTCGCAGGAGCCGGAATTCGAGGAGGGCCAGACGATCCTCGATGCCGTCGGAGAAGGACGACCGGAGCTCGGGGCGGCGTTTGCCGAGTACGAGACGGTCACTCATGCGCTCACAGCGCCCGACGCCGATCACGACCGCCTCGTACAGCGGCAGGCGGAGCTGACGGCGACGATCGACCGGCTCAACGGATGGGACTGGACGCATCGTGCGGAGGCCATGCTCACGCGCCTCGGAGTACAGGACTGGGAACGCGGCATCGATGGTCTCAGCGGCGGCGAGTCGAAACGCGTAGCGATTGCGCGCGCGCTGCTGGCGCAGCCCGACCTGCTGCTGCTCGATGAGCCGACCAACCATCTCGACGCGGATACCGTCCTGTTTCTCGAGGAATATCTGATCGAGTATGCCGGCGCGGTGATGCTCATCACGCACGATCGATACTTCCTCGATCGTGTGGTCGACCGGATGATCGAGGTGTCGGCGGGAGAGCTGACGACGTACACCGGCGGCTATACGGAATACCTCGAGGCGCAGGCTGCGCGAGCGGAGTGGCAGGCGACGGTAGACGCGAAACGCAGGAAACTCGTCGAGCAGGAGCTCGAATGGGCGCGCCGCTCCCCGCCCGCCCGCACGGGCAAGTCACGCGCTCGCATCGATCGCGCGCGGTCGCTCGAGAAGGAGAGTCGCGCGTACGCGTCGAGGCAGACGGCCGATCTGACGCTGCACGCGCCCGACACCGCACGTCTCGGTCGCACCGTGCTCAACCTGCACGGCATCCGGAAGGCGTATGACGATCGCGTGCTGATCGATGGCTTCGACACGATCCTCCGCGCGGGCGAGCGCGTGGGCATCATCGGGCCGAACGGTGCCGGCAAGACCACACTCGTGCGCATCATCCTCGGCGAGGAGCCGCCCGACAGCGGGGAGGTGGAGATCGGCGTCAACACACGGATCGCTTACTTCGATCAGCTGCGCACCCAGCTCGACGACAGCGTTTCCGTCTATGAAGCTGCGGGCGGCACGGACTGGGTTGAGATCGGCGGCCGCCGTGTCCACCTGCGAAGCTGGCTGGAAGACTTCCTGTTCCCGACCGAGCGACAGCAGCAGAAGGTGTCCAGCCTGTCCGGTGGCGAGCGCAATCGCCTGATGCTGGCAAAGCTGTTCATGCAGCCTTCCAACCTGCTCATCCTGGACGAGCCGACCAACGACCTCGACCTCGTCACCCTCCAGGTCCTCGAGGCCGCGCTCATGGACTATCCCGGCTGCGTCCTGATGGTCACGCACGATCGCTTCTTCCTCGACAAGATCGCGACCGCACTGTTCGTCTTCGAGGGCAACGGCATCGTGCACCGCCACGAGGGCGGCTTCGAGCTGTATCGCAGACTGCGCGAACAGCGTGAGGCGGCCGCAGCGGAGACCGCCCGCGACGCGACGCGTAACGCAGGGCGCGACCAGCGGGCGCCATCGGACAAGCCGCGCGCCGGGGCCGCGCGTCCCGCAAAACGGCTGAACTGGAATGAGCAGCGGGAACTGGAGGGGCTCGAAGTACGCATAATTGAGGCGGAGAAGGCCAGGGACGACCTGGAGGCGCGGCTTGCCGATCCGGCGCTGTACCGCGATCCGGGGGCCGCAGCGGACGTAACGGCGGCGTTTGCAGGCGCGAAAGCGGCCGTGGAGGCGCTCTATGAGCGCTGGGCGGAGCTTGAAGAGCGCAGAAACGGCTAAAGTGTTATATTAGTAGTACTTACACGAAACTTCCCGCGGCTTGTGGGGTTTCAAGTGTAGTGCCGGAAGAGCCGCATTCGCCCCAGGACATTCCCCGCAGTATAAGGAGACGCGATGGCGCGATCGAAGATGACGACTCGAAACGCAATCATGATGGCGACAGGAGCCGCGCTGATTACGGTGGGCTTCAGTGTCTCCGCGTCGAGCCGGCGCAGCGTCGATACGCTGGTTGCCGATGCTGCGGCGGGCGCGAGCGTCGTGAGCGACGCGGCGGCGACGGTCATGGCCGGATCGTCGAAGCGTGCGGGTCTGGGACAGGAGTGGGATCTGCCGAACCTGGACCATCCGCGCATCGACTACTGGGTTTCGCGGTTCGACACGGTGCCGGAGATGCGCAAGAAGTTCCAGGGCTTCCTGGACCGTGGAGCGGAGCTCGCACCGATGATCCTGGATCGCCTGGAAGCGCGCGGCATGCCACAGGACCTGCTGTATCTTGCGATGATCGAGTCGGGATTCCAGCCGAACGCGACATCACACGCGGCTGCGGTCGGTGTGTGGCAGTTCATCAGTGAGACGGGTCAGCGTTACGGTCTGGACATCGATCGTGCGGTGGACGAGCGGCGTGACCCGGTGCGGGCGACCGAAGCGGCACTGGACTACCTGGAGGATCTGCACGGTCGATTCGGCTCCTGGTATCTGGCCGCGGCGGCGTACAACTCCGGTGAGGGCCGGGTGGGTCGTTCGATGCGTGCAGAGTTCGGGCGTGAGCGTGCGCGCAGCGAGTCGGAGTATTACCAGATCTGGGACAGGCTGCCGAAGGAGACGCGCGACTACGTGCCGCTCATGATCGCTGCCGCACGGATCACGAAGGATCCTGAGGCGTACGGTTTCCGTCCGCTGACGCCTTCGCCGAGCGTGTGGGAAGAGATCACGGCGGCACCTGCGACGCAGCTGGATGACATCGCGGCGACGTATGGCACGACGGTCGCGGAGCTGAAGGCGCTGAACCCTCACTTCCTGCTGAGTCGCACGCCGAACAACCGCAGCTACCCTGTGCGGGTGCCCGTTGGGGCGGTGCAGTACGCGCAGGCGCAGGGGAGCCAGGTCAACGTAGCCGACTGACGGCGGGTCGTATCGCGGCCCGGTCGGGAGACCGACCGACACGCCGGTAGGCGAACGACACGAGGGGTCGCGAGTGAAAGCTCGCGGCCCCTTTCGTTGCTGCGACGTCCGGCCTTGCGTGGTCGTCAATGTGTGCCTTGATTGCGCCGGATGATGAATGCAGCGGAGCTCGAGCGGTATCTTCACCGTCACATCCCGATCTCGGGCGCGATGGGCATCACGGTTACGACAGCATCTGCGGCGGCCGTCGAGCTGCGTGCAGCGCTCGCGCCGAACCTGAATCATCGCAGCACTGCGTTCGGCGGCAGCGTCGCGTCCCTGGCAGTGCTCGCCGCGTGGAGCGTGCTCCGGGTGGGGCTGGACGGGATCACGCCCGTGCCGCAGATCGTGGTGCAGCGGACATCGGTCGAGTACGCGGCTCCGGTCCGGTCGGATTTCGACGCGGTGTGCCGCCGCCCGCCGGAGGAGGCGTGGCAGCGATTCATGCAGGCGTTCACGCGTCGCGGCCGGGGCCGGTTGCGGCTCGCGGTAGATATACGGTGCGTCGGCGAGCCGGTGGGCCACCTGACGGGCGAGTTCGTCGCCATGATGGGTGCGTGATGTCACGCATCATCACGAAGCTCGAGCCGCAGCGGCGCAATCCGGAGCTCGTCAATCTGTATCTCGACGGCGAGTTCCACAGTGCGGTGGCATTGACCGCTGTGGACGCCGCCCGCCTGCACTCCGGCGACACCATCACGCAGGAGCAGCTCGAGCGTCTGCTGGCGGCGGATGAGCGCTGGAAGGCACGACACGCAGCACTGTCGCTGCTGTCGGTGCGCGCGCGTGCGCGAGGGGAGCTGCGTGACCGCCTGCGCAGGAAGGGATTCGGCGATGCAGCGGTCGAGCACGCACTCGCGGAGGTCGACCGGCTTGGCTTCGTGGATGATGCTGCGTTCGCTGAGTCGTGGGTGCGTGACAGGCTGACACTGCGGCCGCGCGGCGCAACGGCGCTGGTGCACGAGCTGGGTCGCAAGCATGTGCCGACAGACGTGGCGCGGGCGGCGGTAGCCCGCGTCATGGAGGCGGAGAACGTCACTGATGACGAGCTGTGCAGCGCGGCAGCGAGACGCTGGGTGCAGATGCATCCAGTGCGTGCAGGCGAGGATGATGCGCGCCGGGAGCGCCGGCTAGCCGGCTTCCTCGCGCGGCGCGGTTATCGCCCCGGCGCCATTCGGGCCGCCGTCGATGCACTGCGCAGTGGTCTGTGAATCTCGAATGGAGGCGGGAATGTCCAGGGCATTCGTGAACGAGGATCGTGACGATGACGTGCCGCGCGTGCACTTCACGCTGCCGCCATTCAACGATCCATCCTACCCGCGCGCCGCGGCGCTCGCACTGATCGAGGCTGCGTGTGACGGCCACACGACGGAAGCAGAGGAGGCGACGGGCTACCGCTTTGGAGAGCCGCAGCTGCACAGGTACGTGCGGAGTCTGCTCGAGCAGGAGGAAGCCCGGCCGGAAATGGAGCAGGATCGTCGTCTGATCACCGTTGCGAAACGCTTCCTGCGTTGACGGCTGCGACGACCGGCGCTGAGCGGAGACTCCGCGCCGGACGGCCGCGCGCAGGGCAGGGTGGCGTACCGGAACGCCGGCTCGCGCTCAGGCAGGTATACCGCGCCAGAACGCAGCCGCCCGCGCGAGGCGGGCCGACAGCTCCGGCAGCTCGTCGGGTCCGACCAGGTCGGCGAATCCGCACGTGGGACACACGAGCAGCACATCGCCGGCAACAGCGAACGGCTCCAGCAGGTAATGATCGGCACCTTCCGGACACGTGAACGGCCGTAGCGCTTCGTAGCGCTGATAGCGGCGCAGCATGGCAGCCGCACGACGGGCTTCGGCCCGTGCAGAATCGATCATTTCTTTCAAATTGCATTTCCCCCCGCGTAAACAGCCGTACCACTGTAGCGGCGTAACTGTCGTATTGCCACTGCCCACGGCGCGTCGTGGCCCCGCGAACGCTTCTTGCCCGATGCCGCCATTGCCCGCGGGCGGACCGACGGGCCTTCCACGCAAGAAGGGGAGTAGCGATGTCGCTGCAGAAGGTAGTGCTGACCGTGCTGCTTGCCGGCACCGGTCTGTGTGCCGCGGGTGCTCCCGTGCAGCTGCACGCGCAGGGCCCGGCCGGAACCGCCCGGACGGAGAATGCGGGGCCCAACGCTGTGCCATCAGGCACAGCGGGCGGAGGCTCGTGGCTGTCAGCAGGTGTTGGCGGCGGGTGGACGCGGGTGAACTGCACGATCTGTCGCGCGGACCGGTACGCGGGACCGTCGGCCGCGCTCCGCATCGGCGTCACGCTCCGGCCCGGCCTCCTCGTCGGTGCAGAACTGGACGGGTGGACGCGTTCGAACGATGACGTGCGGTCGATGATCCTGGCAGGCAGTGCGACCACCTACATCTATCCCGATCCCGGCCGCGGCCTGTTCCTGAAGGCTGGCGCGGGCCTCGTCCATTACAGCCTGGACGCGGAGTCCGGGACAAACCTGTTCGGTCTCGTGCTCGGTGCCGGCTATGAGTTTCCGGTAACTAACCGCCTGAGCATCACGAATTCGATCGGCCTGATCGCGTCGTCGTTCGGCTCACTCCATTCCGGCGATGGTACGGTCGCGGAAGACGTGAGCCTGTCGCTGTTCCAGGTCGGTTTCGCGCTGAAGCATCGTTGAACACACCCGTTGGCTTTGCGGCGATCCCGGATGAACCGACAGGAGTGATCCATATGCGCAGAATGTCTGGCTGGCTGGTGACGACCTCTGTCGCCACGCTGCTCCTGCTCTCGTGTGAGAGCAGTCCGACGGACACGCCCATCGAGGTCGTGGGGAACAGTCGCGCGTATGACAACTGGCGCCCGGCCGAGGGCGAGTGCGCTGCGGAGATCCACAATGCGTACTCGGTCACAGGTCCGGACGGTAAGGTCTACCCGACATGGCATCCGCCCATCGATGAGGCGACGGGTTGTTCATTCGGCCACGAGCACGGTCGCGATCCACGCGGCTCGGCCCTGTTCGATGACATCGGCCCGATCGCGTTCGGCTACGCGAACGAACAGCAGGACCTGCACGACCCGCACACGATGCGGCACGAGGACCACGTTGGTCACAAGATCGAGTGGGAGAACGGCATGCGCATGAGCTTCGAGGGCGGCGCCGGCCAGATCCTCGATGTCAGGTGTGACGTGCTTACGAAGCTGCACCAGGGATCGCACTCGAAGGATGCGTTCACGAACAATCTGCACGAGCTGATCTATGCGATCCGTTGCTCCGACCGGACGGAAATGCACGTGACGCTGCTGACGGCAATCGGGCGTGCGGGCGAAATGGTGGCATCATGCGATCGTGACCGTGTCATCGTGGTCGGCACGGCGACGCCACCCAACTCACCGGATGGCGGCGGCAAACGCGCTATCCCGGACCGTGAGTGCATCGAGCAGCACATGCTCGTGCCCGAGGGTGAACGCTCCCGCTACGACGCTGCTCTCCGCGAGAGCTGGGAGGTCAGCATGAGCATCCGGCGTGCGGACAACCGTAGCATCGCGAGCGCGAATCCGTATTTCCAGGTGATGTACCCGAGCCGCTTCTACGACCCTGCCATGAGCGACGGTGTCGCGCGTCCGATCGCGGTGTGCTACGAAGTGACGGCGGACGGCCGTCGTGCGCGTGGCGGGCTGTGCGAGAGCAGCACGGCTGGCGGTGTGATCACCGACCTGCCGCATGACGATCCCCGATCGCTCTTCAACGGTGTGCGCCGGTTCGTCGACATCAACGGCAACCGCGTCTCGAACGCCGATGGTCCCGAGGTCTGGTATACCGATCCGTTCGGCCGGAATGGTCGCACGGAGCCGTTCCCGGGATCTATCCGGCAGTTCATCGCCCGAACCGACAACTCCGCACGTGTCAGCCACGGGCCGGTGATCGGCCGTGACCGCGACTACGGCGCGCCCGGCGTGCGCGCGCCGAACTGAGGAGAACGCACATGAAGCCCAGCAGAATGACTCGTATGATGGCGGCCGCATGCGTGGTTGCCGGGGTCGGTGCGAGTCCGGTTCACGCGCAGGTCCCGTGGGAGAGTCCGCAGCTGCTGGCATCCTCCACGCAGGCGGGCATCACACTCATGTACGTGGACTATGGCCTTCGACCGGATGACGGCACGGGCCTGCTCATCACCTACCGGCCCGCCGCTGCGCTGCGCGGTCCCGGATTCCGCATCGCGGGTACGCTGCCGCAGCAATCCGACCTCAGACTGTCCGGCGGCGTCGACCTCGCGCTCCCGATGTTCGAACCATCCGCCACGTTCCCGCTCGATGTCGCGTGGACGGCGGGATTCGGTGGCGCTGTCGGCGACTACTACTCGGTGGGTCTGCCCGTAGGCGTCGCTGCGAGCCGCACGTTCCCGGGCGATAACGTATGGGTTCATCCATATACATCGGCGCGCGTCGTTCTGGAGGGGTACTTCGGCCCGGGCCATCCCGATGAATCCTTCGGTCTCGCGCTTGCGGCTGACGCTGGACTCGATATATCCCTGCACCGCAGTCGCGTCCTGATCCTGCGTGCCGCCATGTCATTCGGCGACCGGCGGGCGCTGGCCGTTGGTCTTCAGGTATCGCCCCGCGCATCACCCGCCCGAACGGCGCGGCGCTGACGCGTCGTCGGCCGCTCGACGATCACCTCTGCGATCACTGCGCGCATTTGCCTGGTCGCCCGCGCTTGCGACCGGGGCCGCGGGTTGTGCAGGCTTCTTGCACGTGGCGGCGCCAGAGGGAGGTGCATCGGGTGAGTGCTGAGGGCGGTCAGGATTTCAGGCAGGCTCTGCTGGACGCGGCGGCGACGCGCCCGCTGGTCGGCGGGGAGACGGATGACCAGATCGAGGATGCCGCGACGCGCATCGCCGACCTGCTCTGGTCCATTGACGGGCCGGAGCGCTGGGCGTTGTTCGACGAGGCGCTGGCGCGCATGGCTGCGCCGGGCGCATCGCTGCGCAAGCTGGAGAAGCGGATCCGCCAGGCCGCGATCGGTGCGGCCGGATCCGAGCGCGCTCGTGCGGTGGTCGCGGTTGCACCGGAAATCCAGATCGACGACCTGCGCGGCACCGTCCGCTTCGGCATCGCGGGCGAGGAGAAGGTCGTCATCGACGGATCGGAGTATACCGTGCCGATCGCCGGGCGCCTGGTCGGCGGCGTGCTCGAGCGGGCACTCCTTACCCGAAGCGCTGACGAGTTCATCGCGGAAGCACGCCCTGCACTGCACGCCCAGCTGCAGCTGGCGCGCGATGAGACGCGGGGCGCAGCCGCGCAGATCGATCGCATCCTGGCCGAGCGCGTATCGCGCCCGCTCTACGACGCACGCGGCCTCCGTCGCATGGTGCTGCGTGCGATCCGTGACGCGGATGACATTCCGGCCGCACTCGAGGAGATCCAGTACCGCATCGGATCGTTCGACAGGGAAGCGGGCGAGCGTGAGCGCGTGCGCACGCTGGTCGAGGAGCACGGCCTCATCGCGTACCGTGAGTACTTCCCGACCGCACGTTCTCTCGAGCGGCAGCTCATCATGTACGCCGGCCCCACGAACAGCGGCAAGACGTGGCGGGCGCTGAACGACCTGGTGGCCGGGGAGTCCGGCGCGTACCTGGCACCGCTGCGTCTGCTCGCATTGGAAGGGCAGGAGGAGATCGAGAAACGGGGCCGCGTCTCGAGCTTCCTCACGGGGGAGGAGCGTGACATCCGGGAGGACGCGCAGTTCATCGCGAGCACGATCGAGATGATGGATCCGCGGCGCGTCGTCGACACTGTAGTGATCGATGAGGTCCAGCTGCTGACCGATCGTGATCGCGGCTGGGCGTGGTGCCAGGCGCTGGTTGGTGCACCCGCGCGCCGCGTCATCATGACAGGCTCACCCGATGCGATCCCGCTGATGAAGGCGATGGCCGAGTATCTGGGCGAACCGCTCACGGTGCACATGCTCGAGCGCTACGTGCCGATCGAGGCCGCTGCCCAGCCGATGTCGCTCACGGACGTCGAGCCTGGCACCGCCATCATCGCATTCACGCGCCGCGACGTGCTCGCTCTGAAAGCGGAACTGGAAGGAGAACATCGCGTTGCGGTGATCTACGGCAACCTGACGCCGGAGGTGCGCCGCGAAGAGGCGCGACGCTTCCGCTCCGGTGAGGCGCAGGTGCTCGTGAGCACGGATGCGATCGCCATGGGACTCAACCTGCCGATACGGACCGTCTGCTTCTCGACTCTCCAGAAGTGGAATGGCGAGGACGACGTTCAGCTCGAGCCGTGGGAGATCCTCCAGATCGGCGGACGTGCCGGTCGGTTCGGTCACTACGAGCGCGGTCATGTCGGTGCGTTCGACCGCCGGGATGCGCGCCGCGTGGCACAGGTGTTCTCGTCGGACTACGAGCCGCCGCATCGCGAGATCGCGACGAAGGTGCGACCCGGCGCCGATCACATTGCGGTCATCGCGGAAGGCCTGCACACGCGGCGCCTCGGGCGCGCGTTGTCCGCCTTCCAGCGAGGAATGACGTTCGACTCGGAGCTGCTCTCGCCCGGTGTGCAGGATGACATGATCGTGCTTGCGGACCTGGCCGACCGGCACCCGAAGATCCCGCTCGCGGAGCGGTTGACGCTCGCATCTGCACCGGTGGACATGCGCATCGAGTGGCTGATCGAGGAGTACGGCACCTGGATGGGTGTGCGAGCTGCAGCCGGCGAGGTTCATCTTGCTCCGCTCGCGCCGGTGTTCCAGAAGGAGCGCGCATTCAGTGACGATGAGCTGCGCGGCGCGGAGATGGAGGCGAAGCGGCTCACGCTGTACGCGTGGCTGGCCTACCGCTTCCCGCAGACGTTCCCGGATCTGGCGCACTGCTCTGCACAGCGTCGTTCTCTCGACGCCTTCATCGAACGAAGTCTCGCTGCACGCCGTTTGCGCCGGCAGGCGGAGCGGCCGCGCCGGGCACGCCGGCGCGGCTGACGGTCAACGCCGACCGACGCCGGCCACTGTCGCGGCGCGCTACAGCGTGCCCGGCTCGTTCTCCGCGGGCATGATGTTGCCGGCGTCCGGCTCCGGCTCGTGCTTTACGCCCGGCACCGGCCGCCGGGCGGTTTCGGGATCCTGGTCCTCCTTCACCCTTCGCCGCGCATCCTCGCGGCGTGCCTCGTCCCGGTCCTTCCGTTCTCCGTCCATCGTCCACCTCCTCTGGGTACCGGTGATACAGGCATCTTCGATACCACAGCGGCTGGAACCCGCATTGCGTCTGACGTCTGCGGGTGGAGATTCATGCGACACAGGACGGCACAATGAGAGTGGTGGGAATAGCGGGCAGCCTGCGACACGGCTCTTATAATCGGATGCTGCT
The DNA here is from genome assembly GCA_035461765.1 of Longimicrobiales bacterium. Classification (GTDB taxonomy): domain Bacteria; phylum Gemmatimonadota; class Gemmatimonadetes; order Longimicrobiales; family RSA9; genus SH-MAG3. Next base: position 50,095 of record DATHUY010000149.1, on the reverse strand, counting down.
CCGCGCGGCAGTCGACCTCGCGCCCGCAGGCATGCACATCGAGCCGTTCGATCTCGCGAACGTACCGCTCTACAACGGCGATCTCGACACGGACGATGACCGGCCGGCGGAGGTACGCGCCCTGAAGAGCGCGGTCGCGGAAGCAGACGGTATCGTCATCGCATCGCCGGAGTACAACCACTCCGTTCCCGGCGTGCTGCAGAATGCGATCGACTGGGTATCACGGCCCGGAATGAAGTCCCCGCTCAAAGGCAGGCCGGTGGCGCTCATGGGTGCATCGGGCGGTGCCGTCGGAACCGCCCGCGGGCAGCAGGTGCTGAAGCTCACGCTGATGTCCACGCTCGCGCTCATCATGCCGCATCCCGGCGTGGTAGTCGGGCACATGAAAGACAAGTTCGCGGACGGGCAGCTCGTACACGACCCAACGCGTGAGTTCCTCGCGGCGTTCCTGCGGGACTTCGCGGCGTGGATGGAGCGGATGGGAGCGCCGTCGCAGGCGCGAGACCGGCCGGATGCCTGACAGCATCCGGCCGGCGCGCACTCACGGATAGATGTAGGGCGCCTGGAGACCGAGCGGAATGCCGATCAGCCAGTAGCTGATCAGGAAGATCGTCCAGGTGATCAGGAACACGACGGAGTAGGGCAGCATCATCGAGACGAGCGTGCCGATCCCCGTATTCTTCACGTAACGCTGACTGAACACGACGACCAGCGGGAAGTACGGCATGAGCGGTGTGATGATGTTGGTCGTGGAGTCACCTACACGATAGGCCGCCTGCGTCAGCTCGGGCGAGAGCCCGAGCTCCATCAGCATGGGTACGAAGATGGGGGCCAGCAGCGCCCACTTCGCCGATGCCGAACCGATCAGCAGGTTGACCATGCCCGTGAGCAGAATGATCCCGATGATCGTAAGCTGACCGGGCAACGCGAGCGCCTTCAGCACACCGGCTCCCTTGAGTGCGAGCAGGGCCCCGATGTTCGATCGGCCGAACGCGGCAATGAAGAGAGCGGCGAAGAAGGCGAGCACGATGTAATAGCCCATCGTGCTCATGGCCTTGCTCATCCCCTTGATGATGTCGCGGTGGCTCTCCACCGTCTTCGCGCCGTAACCGTAGGCAATGCCCGGGAGCAGGAAGAGCAGGAAGATGAGCGGCACGATCGCCTGCATCAGCGGTGCGGTCGACGCGGTCAGCTCGCCGTCGGGCGAACGCATGGGCGCGCCGGCGGGAGCTGAGCCGAGAACCAGCACGACCAGGCCAAGCGCGAACGCGATGCCGCCCCAGACAAGGCCGCGGCGCTCGCGCGGCCCCAGCTCCTCCATCCGCGGGATCTCGTCGGGATCACCGTCGATGGCGACATGGCGCAGACGCGGCTCGACCACGCGGTCCGTCAGGTACCAGCCAACCAGCACGATGAGGATGCTGGATACGCCGGTGAAGAACCAGTTGGACAACGGATTGACGAGCCGCTCCGGTGAGATGATCTGTGCGGCTTCCTGCGTCAGCCCGGACAGCAGCGGGTCCAGGCTGGACGGGATGAAGTTCGCGCTGAATCCGCCGGACACGCCGGCGAACGCGGCCGCAATACCGGCGAGCGGATGGCGGCCGGCGGCATAGAAGATGACACCGCCGAGCGGGATGACGAGCACATAGCCCGCATCGGCCGCCGTGTGACTGACGATGGCGACGAGGATCAGCATCGGCGTGAGCAGCTTCGGCGATGTGAAGCTGAGCATTCCCTTCAGACCGGCGTTGATGAAGCCCGTATGCTCCGCGACGCCGACCCCGAGCAGCGCGACGAGTACCACGCCCAGCGGATGAAAGCTGGTGAACGTCGTGACCATCGTCGACAGGAACTCGGCAATCGCACTGCCCGTCAGCAGGTTCACGATCTGGATCGGCGCGTCCGTGCGTGGATCGATCTCGGAGAACGACATCGGCGCGAGGAGCGCGGACAGCCCCCACACCACAAACAGCAGGATGAGGAACAGCGCGGCCGGATCCGGCAGTGTGTTGCCGGCGCGCTCGATCCAGTTCAGCGCACGATCGATGAATCGTGGCGGTGCGGTACCGGCCTCCGTCGGCGGATCGACTCTGTTCATGGGGTCTGCACGTTTCAGTTCAACGCGTGCGGGGCGTGCCTGGTCGGCACACCGGCGCGGGGACCCACATATTGCATCGTCGAGGATGGCGCGGCCAGTACTGCGCCGGCGGTGACCCGCAAAGGGAGGTAACGATGGAGAACGGTTACGGCATGGCGCCGCCAGGGTACCGGCTGCCTGCGGAGTCGCATCCGGGCGCAGTGCGCCTCCAGGTCAGTGACCTCTCCCGGTCCCTCGCCTTCTACGAGGGCCTGCTGGGGATGAACGTCATCGCGCGCGACGGCGAGCGGGCACGCCTCGCCGCCGCCGGCAGCGAGCGGGCTCTGCTCGAGCTGCGCGCGGGTGCCCAGCCCCGCACTTCCCGAGGCGGCCGGCTCGGACTCTATCACTTTGCGGTCCTGCTGCCCGACCGCCCGGCACTGGGGCGGCTCCTGTCACACCTCATGAGCCATGGCGTGCACCCGGGCGCGGCGGATCACCTCGTGAGCGAGGCGCTGTATCTCCAGGATCCCGACGACCTGGGCATCGAGCTGTACCGTGACCGGCCGCGCTCCGAATGGACGACCCGCGGCGGCGAGCTGGCGATGTCCACCGACCCGCTCGACGGAGCCGCCATCATCGAGTCAGCCGGCGGCGAGTCCTGGGATGGCATGCCCGCCGGCACCAGCATCGGACACGTGCATCTGCACGTCGGCGACATCGCCGCCGCGCGGTCGTTCTACCATGACGCACTCGGCTTCGATGTCATGGTCTCCGGCTATCCCGGCGCACTGTTCATGGCAGCCGGCGGCTATCATCACCACCTCGGCGTCAACACCTGGGCCGGCGCGCACGCCGTGCCGCCGGCCGAGCACGAGCCGCAGCTCCTGAGCTGGGACCTCGTACTGCCGACCACGGCCGATGTCGCCGCCGCGGCCGACAGCCTGGCGCGCAACGGCTGCGTCGTATCACCGGAAGAAATCGGCGGGAGCATCGCCCTCGATCCGTGGCAGACGCCGCTGCGGCTGACCGCCGTCACGGAATAGCGAGCGCGTCCGCGTCCGGCATCTCGGTGTATACGGGATTCGACAGGTAGCGCTCGCCGAAATCGCAGATGATCGACACGATGAGCTTCCCGGCGTTCTCCGGACGTGCCGCGATCTGCAGTGCCGCCCACGTGATCGAGCCGGATGAGATCCCCGCGAAGATCGCTTCCTCGCGTGCGAGCCGGCGCGTCGTCTCGATCGCATCCTCGTTCGTGACGCGCACTACCTCATCGAATACGTCCGTGTCGAGCACCTCGGGTACGAAGCCCGCGCCGATGCCCTGCTGCTTGTGCGGTGACGGCTGCCCGCCCGACAGGATCGCACTCTCCGCAGGCTCCACCGCCACGATCCGGATGTCCCGTTTCTGTTCGCGCAGGTAACGGCCGGCGCCCGTGATCGTGCCGCCCGTGCCGACCCCCGACACGAAGATGTCCACCCGCCCCGCGGTGTCCGACCAGATCTCCGGGCCCGTCGTCCGATAGTGGATGGCCGGGTTGGCCGGATTCGCAAACTGCTGCGGGATCCACGCACGATCGCCGAGCTCGGACGCGATCTCCTCCGCCCGCGCCATCGCCGCCTTCATCCCCTTCGCCCCCTCCGTCAGCTCCACACGCGCGCCGAGCGCCCGCAGCATGTTGCGCCGCTCCACCGTCATCGTGTCCGGCATCGTGAAGATGCAGCGATACCCGAGCACCGCCGCCGCGTACGCGATGCCGATCCCCGTGTTGCCGCTCGTCGGCTCCACGATCGTCATGCCCGGTTTGAGAGCGCCCCGCGCTATCGCGTCCTCCACCATCGCCACGCCGATCCGGTCCTTGACCGAGTTGAACGGATTGAATCCCTCGTGCTTCACCGCGATGCGCGCGGGCAGTCCCGCCGCGAGCCGGTTCAGGTAGATCAGCGGCGTGCCGCCCACCGTCTTCGTGATGTCGTCGTAGATCCGCTCTTGCTGTCCCATATCGTCTCCCGGGGTAGTCGCGTTCCGATCCGTGATCGTACAGCGGCCGATGATCAGCCGCGAGCACGGGCGAGACTGCGGAATCCGCACGGCGGAAGTGCGGAATCCGCAGTCCATTCCCGCAGTTCCTCGCCAAAGTCGTTCTCTCCCAACGCATTGTGATCGGCATAGGCGGTGCTTGATAGGGCCCCGTGGAGACGACAACCGGAACAACAGGACATGTCATGAAGAGGAAGATCTGGATTCCCGCGGCAATGGTCGCCCTGGCCCTGGTGGTGTGGGCGTTCGTCGGACGCGATGCCGCGGATGCGGAATCGTACCGGTTCGTGGCAGTGGAGCAGGGCACGATCGAGACGGTGGTGACGAGCACGGGGGTGCTGCAGCCGACCGAGACCGTGGAGGTCGGCACGCAGGTGTCAGGTCAGGTCGCGGAGCTGTTTGCCGACTTCAATGACCGCGTGACGAGGGGTCAGCTGCTGGCGCGGATCGATCCCGTGATCCTGCAGCAGGAAGTACAGTCGTCGCAGGCGACGGTGATGCGCAATCAGGCGGAAGTCGACCAGGCAGAGCGTGCGCTGGCGCGAGCGAAGGATCTGTTCGCCGAGAAGGTGATCACGGAAACGGAGCTGGAGCAGGCGCAGTACAGCTACACGGTGGCGAAGGCGGCATTCACGTCCGCGCAGGTCGGGCTGGAGCGTGCGCGGCGCAACCTGGCATACACGGAGATCCGCGCGCCGATCGACGGCATCATCGTCGAGCGTGCGGCCGATCTCGGGCAGACGGTGTCGGCGAGCACATCTGCACCCACGCTGTTCCTGCTGGCGCAGGACCTGTCGCAGATGGAGATCCTGGCATCCGTCGATGAGAACGACATCGGCCGGATCTCGAGCGGCCAGGACGTTCGGTTCACGGTGCAGGCATACGGCGACCAGGAGTTCACGGGCGTCGTCAAGCAGGTGCGCCTGCAGTCGGTCAGGCAGGACAACGTGGTCAGCTACAGCGTCGTGATCGCTGTGGCGAACCCCGAGCTGCGGCTCCTGCCGGCCATGACCGCGACCGTCGAATTCATCGTGGCACGAGCCGATGACGTGCTCAAGGTGCCGAATGCCGCGCTGCGGTTCCAGCCGACGGAAGAGATGCGCGCGACGGCGATGGCGAACCGGCAGGCCGCGAACGGGTCGGGCGATGCTGCGGCGTCGGAAGGCGAGCGGACAGCGCGGAGCGGTACGGCACGTCCGGCCGGCGCGCAGACGGCGGCGCGTGGAACCGGGACGGCGGCGCGCGGAACGGGTGGGGCGGCGCGCGGAACGGGTTCGACGAACCGCAGCGTGCTGTGGCTGATCGACGACAGCGGTGCCCCGAAGATGGTGCCGGTGCAGACCGGCATGACCGATGGGCAGAACACCGAGGTACGCGGCCCGGGCGTGAGCGAGGGGATGGAAGTGATCGCCGGTACGACGGGCGGCGCCGGCGCACAGGCGGCACCGAACCCGTTCCAGAGCACGCAGCGTGCGCCGGGCGGCCCCGGCCGTTTCTAGGAGACATCATGGCGAACGTGATCGAGGCGCGCGGGCTGGAGAGGGTATACCGCATGGGCAGCACGGAAGTGCGTGCGCTGCGCGGGGTGGACGTGACGATTGGCGCGGGTGAGATGGTGGCCATCATGGGCGCATCGGGCTCGGGCAAGTCGACGCTGATGAACATTCTGGGTTGCCTGGACCGGCCGACGAGCGGCAGCTACACGCTGGATGATGTGCGCGTGGATGAGCTCACGAAGGACCGGCTGGCCGACATCAGGAATCGCAAGCTCGGCTTCGTGTTCCAGGGCTTCAATCTCCTGCCGAGGACGAGCGCGCTGGAGAACGTCGAGCTGCCGCTGCTCTACGACCGTTCGGGACGGAAGCTGGACACGCGGGCGCTGGCTACGACGGCCCTCGAGCGTGTCGGGCTCGGCGACCGGCTCGGCCACGATCCGGGCGAGCTGTCGGGCGGCCAGCAACAGCGCGTGGCGATTGCACGCGCGCTCGTGACGCAGCCGGCACTGCTGCTTGCCGACGAGCCCACCGGCAACCTGGACTCCCGCACCTCCATGGAAGTGATGGCGCTGTTCCAGGAGCTGAACGACGAAGGCGTCACGGTAATGCTGGTTACGCACGAGCACGACATCGCGGAGTACGCGAAGCGTGTGATCGAGCTGCGCGACGGCAGAATCATCCGGGACGAGGCAGTACTGAACCGGCGCATTGCCGCACTCGATGCGGCAGGCGCAGTCACATACGAGATGGCAGGTGCCGCATGAAGGCAGTCGTGATGGTCCGCGTGGCAGTGCAGAGCATCGTCAAGAACGCAATGCGCACGCTGCTTACGATGCTCGGCATCATCATCGGCGTCGGCGCCGTCATCATCATGGTGGCGGTCGGCGCGGGAGCACAGGCGCAGATCGAGCGCCAGGTGCAGGGGCTCGGAACGAACATGCTTGTGATCACGGCCGGTGCCGCGCAGACGGGCGGTGTCAGTCAGGGTGCGCAGACGTTCAACCGGCTGACCGTCGAGGACGTGGACGCGATCGATTCGCAGAACACACTGCTCGCCGCGGTGTCACCGGTGATCGTCACGCGACTGCAGGTGGTCGGCGGTGAGGGCAACTGGCGCACGATGATCAACGGCGTCGACACCGACTACACGCAGATCCGCGACTGGGGCATGGAGTCGGGCGTGTTCTTCGACGAGTCGGACGTGAAGGCCATGCGCAAGGTGGCCGTACTGGGCGCGACGGTCGCGGCCAACCTGTTCCCGCACGGTGATGCGGTCGGACAGCAGCTGCGCGTGCGCGACGTGCCGTTCACGATCGTCGGCGTGCTCGCATCCAAGGGGCAGACGGCGGAGGGCAGTGACCAGGATGACGTGGTGCTGGCGCCGTATTCGACCGTGCAGACGCGACTCAGCGGCCGCACGTTCATCGCGCAGATCCTGGCCAGTACGTTCAACCCTCAGGACGTGACGGCCGCACAGGCGGAGATCGCTGCAATCATGCGCGACAGCCATGGTCTCGCGCCGAACGAGCCGGATGACTTCCAGGTTCGCAACCAGGCCGAGCTCGCCGACGCGGCACAGGGGACGACTCAGGTCATGACGCTCCTGCTGGCGGCCATCGCGAGCATCTCTCTCCTGGTCGGCGGGATCGGCATCATGAACATCATGCTGGTGTCCGTGACCGAGCGCACCCGCGAGATCGGCTTGCGCCTCGCGCTCGGCGCACGCGGCAGCGACGTGCAGACCCAGTTCCTGATCGAGAGCGTTGTCATGTCGGTTGCGGGAGGACTGCTCGGCGTCGCGCTCGGTTACACGGGCAGTGCTGTCGTCGCCGGGATCACGGGCTGGAGCACGCTGATCTCGGCGCCAACAGTAATGATGGCGCTCGGGTTCGCCGGCGCAGTGGGCGTGTTCTTCGGCTTCTATCCGGCGCGGCGTGCGGCGGGCCTGGATCCGATCGAGGCGCTGCGGTACGAGTGAGCTTGAGATCCAGAAGCGCGACACGCAGGGGCAGGGCAGTCACATCAACGGATGAACATTGGACAGGGACAACTGATCATGGCTGACATACATGGATGGCGGTGGATGGGTGCGATCGTGGCGATCGCGCTCGGGATTGGCAGCGGGGCATCTGCCCAGGCTCCCACGATAGTCACGTTCGACGAGGCGATCGGAATCGCACTTCGCCAGAGCAGTGCGATTGCGCGGTCGGAGAATACGCAGACGTTGAACGCGCTGGCCGTGTCGGATGCGAGGATGAGCTTCCTGCCCGACCTGCGCCTCAGCACGTCCGGGTCACAGGATCTCCAGTCGAGCGGTATCGGCGGCGCCTCGCAGTCGGTGAATGCGCGGCTGTCGTCGAGTGTGACGCTGTTCGACGGGTTCGCGAACATGGCCAACCTGCGCAGCGCCGAGCTCCAGGAGACGGCCGGCTCCATGGATGCGGCGCGGACGCGCCAGGATGTGGTATTCTCCGTGATCTCCGGATACCTGACGCTGATCGAGGCGCGCGAGCAGGTGCGCGTGGCGGAGGACAATCTGTCCGCACAGAGGGATCGCGAAGCGGAGCTGGTGATCCTCGTGGACCGCGGCGCCCGTCCGATCGCCGACCTGTATCAGCAGCGGGCGACGGCTGCGGCCGCACGCTCGACGCTCGTGGAGGCGGAGCGCTCCCGTGAGCTGGCGGAAGTGGCGCTGGTGCAGGCGCTGCGGCTGGACGCGGCAGCCGAGTACGAGTTCGAGGCGCCGGCGATCGCTGATGCGGCGCGCGACATCCTGCTCGATGTGCCCACGCTCGTCGACCAGGCTTTGCAGCGACGTGCGGACATCGCGGCGCTTGCCGCGCGCACCGACGCGGCAGAGCAGGGCGTGCGCGCCGCGGCAGCATCGCGAATGCCGACCGTGTCACTGTCCGCCGGCTACGGCGCGAACTACTCGAGCGCTGCCGAGCTCGGCCTGACCGATCAGCTCGACCAGTCACGCGGCGGCTCCGTGAGCCTGTCGGTGTCGCTCCCGTTGTTCGACCGACTCACGAGCGGACGCGCGATCGAGCGCGCGAACGTGCAGGTGGACAATGCCCGGCTCAGCCTGGAAGACCAGCGTCAGCAGGTCGCGCTGGAGGTGAAGCGTGCCGTGCTTGATCGCGAGGCGGCCGTCGCGCGACTGGATGCGGCGGACGCGCGCGTCGCCGCGGCGCAGCAGGCCCTCACCTCGACGGAAGCACGCTATGATGCCGGCGTTGCGACCCTGTTCGAGCTCACCCAGTCCCGCACGGCGTATGTCGATGCCATGAGCGCGCAGGTCCGCGCACGCTACACGCTGGTGTACCAGGACCAGGTGCTGGATTATTACACAGGCGGCATGGATGCGGGCGCCCGGCTCACGAACTGACGGGCCGTGAATCACGCCCGCGCGGGTCACAGGAACTGATCGGACACCATTATGGACACACGCGTATATGATATGAACCGGCCCATGATCAGGCGGGAAGGCCAGTGAACAACACACGGCCGGCCGGACTGGCGCGCACCGGATGGCTCGCGACGACGCTCGCCCTGGCGGTAGCGCTCGTGGCCGGTGCGTTCGCCAGCTACAACGGTGCGCAGTCGGCCGTGTCCGCGCTGAACCGTGGACAGGCGGACTTCCTGCAGGCCGCCGTGCGCGACAACTTCCTCCAGCACACCGGCGCGATCGCCGATACCATGCTGGCGGGCCTCCTCGAGGAACACGGTGATGCGGGGCTGCGCTACGTCGCGCTGCTCGACTCGCTCGGCGATGTCACGATGAGCGCCGGCGAGGCGCTGCTTCCACTGGAGCCGGGCGCCGAGCCCTCGTTCAGCCCCGGGCCGCTCGAGCAGACCGGCGACCGGATCCGGCTCTTCATGCCGCGCCCGCCGACGTTCACCGAGATGGCCGCACAGGACTCCGCGCGGCGGGCGGCGCGGGCGAGCGGCGATCAGGGCCGACGCGGACCGCCGCAGCGCCGCTGGATCCTGATCGAGATGGAGCCTGTCCTCGCCAGCACGCTCGAGAGCCGCGCCGCCCGTTCGCTCGCGCTGTCGATCGCCGCCGCGGTCATTCTGACGCTCGCCGCAATTCTGTTCTGGCGCACATCGGGCAAGTACCAGAGTGCACTGCTGCGACTCGAGGAACAGAGGCGGCTGACACTGCTGGGTGAGATGTCGGCCGTCCTCGCGCACGAGATCCGGAATCCGCTGGCATCGCTAAAGGGAAACGCGCAGCTGCTCGCCGAGCGGCTGCCGACCGACTCACGGGAGCACGCGCGCGCCGAGCGTGTCGTCGGCGAGGCGACGCGGCTCGAAGCGCTGACGTCCGACCTGCTCGATTTCGCGCGCAGCACCACAGTCGAGCGACAGTCCATCGACCCCATGGAGGTATTGCAGGCATCGATCGGCGACGTGAGCGCCGATGGCTTCGATGTCCAGAGCGCCGGTGTGCCAGCGAGATGGCCGATGGATCCCGCGCGCATCCGCCAGATCCTCGTGAATGTGCTGCAGAACGCGCGGCAGGCCTCGCCGGAGGGTTCACGGCCGCGCGTGCATGTGGCGCAGGAGGACGATCGCCTGGTTTACGAGGTCCGCGACTTCGGCGATGGGCTCGCGCCAGGCACCGCGACACGTATCTTCGATCCGTTCTTCACGACGCGCACGAGTGGCACCGGGCTCGGCCTGGCCGTGGCGCGCCGCGCCGCCGAGATGCACGGCGGCCTGGTCAGCGCACGCAACCATGAAGAGGGTGGTGCCGTGTTCCGCATCGAGATTCCGGCCGGAGGCTGAATGGCGCGCATCCTCGTCGTCGATGACGAAGAAGGCATTCGCGAGTTCCTCGCGGATGCGCTCGGTGACGATGGCCATGATGTCACGCAGGCTGCCGACGGTCTTGCCGCACTGCAGCGGCTGCACGAGCGCGCGTTCGACCTGGTGATCACCGACCTGCGCATGCCGGGCGCCCTGGACGGCGTCGACATCCTGCGCAAGGCGAAAGCGGATCAGCCCGAGATCGAGGTCGTCGTCCTCACCGCCCACGGCACCGTCGACAGCGCGGTCGAAGCGATGAAGCTCGGCGCGTTCGACTATCTCCAGAAGCCGCTCGGCAGCCCCGCCGAGCTGCGGCTGATTGTCGCTCGCGCCCTGGAGCGGCGACGGCTGCTGTCAATGAGAGATGCCGCCGAACGCGTCGATGCGCTGCCGCCGCTCTCCTACGGTGACCCGGCCATGGCTCCCGTGCTCCGCGGCATAGAAAAGGTCGCCCCGACGAACGCGACCGTGCTGCTGCTCGGCGAGAGCGGCACGGGCAAGGAGGTGGCCGCCCGCACCATACACCGGAACAGCCGCCGCGCCGACGGGCCGTTCATTGCCGTCAACTGTGCCGCGATCTCCGAGAACCTGATGGAGAGTGAGATATTCGGCCACGAGAAGGGTGCGTTCACGGGCGCGACCGCCGCGCGCCGCGGGCGCCTCGAGCTCGCTCACGGCGGCACGATGTTCCTCGATGAGATCGGCGAGCTGAAACAGGAAATGCAGGCGAAGCTGCTGCGCGTGCTTCAGGAACGTCACTTCGAACGCGTGGGCGGTACCCGTACGATCGACACCGATGTACGATGGATCGCCGCCACGAACCGCGACATCGCGGACATGCTGCACACCGGCGAGTTCCGCGAGGACCTCTACCACCGGCTGGCCGTGTTCCCCATCGAGCTGCCGCCGCTGCGCGAGCGCACGAGCGATATCGCGCCGCTGGCCGAAACGCTGCTGGCACAGATCAGCGCAGACCTGGGACGCCCGCCGCTCCGCCTCGACGAGGAAGCGGCACACCGGATCCGGTCAGGTGCGTGGCCGGGTAACGTGCGCGAGCTGCGGAATACTCTGGAGCGCGCGGCGATCATGGCGGAGGGCGATGTCATCCGCGGTGCCGATATCACCGTGCAGGCAGGACCGCCCGCGCGCACCGATGACGCGCGCACGATGAACGACATCGAGCGCGACGCGATACGGACCGCGCTCGACGAGGTCGGCGGCAACCGCCGCCTCGCCGCGGAACGACTCGGCATCGGCGTTCGAACGCTGTACGAGAAGCTGAAGCGCTACGAGATCGACTGAGTCACCTGGATGGCCGCACCGCCTTGCCGGGCCGCGCCTCCGTATGCTCGCCATTCTCGATCACGAACGTGCCCCCGACGATGACGTGCGGAACGCCGACCGGGTATTGGTGCGGTTCCGCGAACGTTGCGCGGTCTGCAACCGTGGCCGGATCGAACGCCACCAGATCCGCCGCAGCGCCGACCTCAATGCGCCCGCGATCCGTAAACAGCAGCCGGTCTGCCGGCTTGCGCGTCATCTTGTGAATGGCCTGTTCGAGCGGCAGAGCGTTCAGCTCGCGCACGTACCGCCCGAGCACGCGCGGAAACGTGCCATAGTTGCGCGGGTGCGGCACGCCATCGCCCATGGCGACGGCGCCGCCATCGGAACATACCATGGACAGCGGGTGCGCGAGCTTGCGCGCGATGTTCTCCTCGCTCATGCCGAAGCCCACCATGCGCGTGCTCGCACGGTCGCCGACGATGATGTCGAGCAGAAGCGCATACGGCTCGACACCGCGTTGCTGCGCGAGCGTGCCGAGCCTGCCACCGGCCACCCATGCATAGTCCGCCGATGATGCGGACGACATCTGCACGGAGTCCCATGATCCCAGCATCGCGATCTTGTCGCGGACCGCGCGCTCGATTCGTGACGCAGTCGCATCGTCGCGCAGTCGTGAGAGAAACGCGTCGGTCCCTCCCTCGCGCGCCCACACCGGGAACAGGTTCGACAGGCCCGTCGCGTAAGCCTCGTAGGGATAGACATCGAAGCTCGCGTCGATCCCTGCCGCACGCGCATCCTCGAGCAGCCGCAGCGCTGCATCCGTCTTCCACCAGTTGCGTTCGCCCTGCGCCTTCAGATGCGACACATGGACGGCTACGCCGGCGCGCTGGCCGATGCCGATCACTTCCTCCAGTGCGGCGATGAGGCGGTCATCCTCGTTGCGCATGTGACTCGCGAACGGCAGCCCGGTACCGCGCAGCGGAGCGGCGAGCGTCTGGAGCTCCGCGGCATCGGCGAATGCACCGGGCGTATACTCCAGCCCGGTCGACATGCCGCACGCGCCTCCGTTCAGCGCCGCGCGTACGAGGGCGACCATGCGTTCGATGTCGCCGTCCGTCGCCGGCCGGTCCGTGTTGCCGATCACCAGGCCGCGGACGTGACCCGCGCCGATCATGCTCGCGACATTGACGGCCGCACCGTGCGCATCGATGTAGCGGAGGAATCCCGGGACGTCCCGGAAATCCAGGTCGATCCCCTGCTGCGCATAACGCTCGCGCGCCGCCGCGAAGTCGGCTTCGCTCCAGCCGACGGACCCGCCGTCCTGACCGGTGACCTCGGTCGTCACACCCTGCCGCACCTTGCTGTCAGCGCGAGGGTCGCGCAGCAGGCTCAGATCCGTGTGCGAATGGATGTCGATAAATCCGGGCGCGAGTGCGAGCCCGGCCAGGTCCACCTCACGGTCGCCACGCGTGGCGAGCTGCGCCGAGATCTCCACGATGCGACCGCCGCTCACCGCCACGTCCCCGCGGACCGGCGCGCCACCCGAGCCGTCGTAGATCAGCGCCCGGCGCAGCACCAGGTCGGCGCGCGCGCCCGCATTGCCGGCGTGTGTCGCAGGCGCGGCGGCATGGGCGGCATCGGTGACGCTGATGCCGGCTAGCGCGGCGCCGCCGAGCGTGGCGGCGCGCCTGATGAACGTGCGTCGCTGCATAACGGCCCCGGGACCTGGTTTCGGTTTGCAGTTACGGCCGATCCGGCCATGGACATGCCCGCACTATACCACATTCCGCGACACGGGGCAGCCGCATATGCGGCTGGGCCGCAAGTGCAGATCGGGACCAGGTCCCGCCGTTCAGGCGATGATCTGCCGCGCTTCCTCCTGGATCCGCTGCAGATGCTCCTCGCCGAGGAAGCTCTCCGCGTAGATCTTGTAGACGTCCTCCGTACCGGACGGCCGCGCGGCGAACCAGCCGTTCTCCGTCACTACCTTCAGGCCGCCTATCGGAGCATCGTTGCCCGGAGCACGCGTGAGACGCGCGACGATCTTCTCACCGGCGAGCGTGTCCGCCCTCACGTCGTCCGGCGACAGCTTCTGAAGCGCGGCCTTCTGCTCCGCCGTGGCAGGCGCATCGATGCGCTGGTACACGGACGCGCCGAAGCGGTCTTCGATGTTGCGGTAGATCTCCCCCGGATCGCGCTCCGTGCGCGCCGTGATCTCCGCCGCCAGGAGGGCGAGGAGGATGCCGTCCTTGTCCGTCGTCCACACGCTGCCATCGCGCCGCACGAATGACGCGCCCGCGCTCTCCTCGCCGCCGAACGCGAGTGCGCCCGAAAGCAGCCCGTCGACGAACCACTTGAATCCGACCGGCACCTCCACCACACGGCGGCCGAGGTGAGCCGCGATGCGATCGATGATGGAGCTGGAGACGAGTGTCTTGCCGATCGCCGCGTCCGCGCTCCACTCGTCACGGTTCTGGAAGAGGTACCAGATCGCGACCGCCAGGAAGTGGTTCGGGTTCAGCAGCCCGGTCGATGGTGCGACGATACCGTGGCGATCGGCGTCCGGATCGTTACCGAAGGCGACGTCGTACTGATCCTTCAGTGCGATCAGGCCTGCCATCGCATACGGCGATGAGCAGTCCATGCGGATGCGGCCATCCCAGTCGAGCGGCATGAACGCGAACGCGGGATCGACGACGGGATTCACGACCGTGATGTCGATGCCATACGTGTCAGCGATCCGCTCCCAGTGATCGACCGCCGAGCCGCCCATGGGATCGACGCCGATGCGCAGCTGCGCACCCGCGATCGCATCCATGTCGAGCACGCCCGCGAGATCCCGGATGTACGCCTCGCCGATGTCGACGTGACGCGTCGTGCCGGCCGCCAGCGCACGGCGCAGCGACAGACGCGCAATGCCGCCGGTCCCGGCGTCCAGAAGCTCATTCGCGCGCGCCTGGATCGCAGCCGTTATCGCCGTATCGGCCGGGCCGCCCGTCGGCGGGTTGTACTTGAAGCCGCCGTCCGCGGGCGGGTTGTGGGATGGCGTGATCACGATGCCGTCGGCGAGATCGGCCGCGTCTGCACTGCGATTGTGTTTCAGTATCGCGTGTGAAATGACGGGTGTCGGCGTGTATCGTGAGCCCGAATCGGTGACGAGCCGGACGTCGTGCGCGGCGAGAACCTCGATGGCGGTGGCATAGGCGGCTTCGGACAGCGCGTGCGTATCTCGGCCGATGAAGAGCGGCCCGGTGATGCCCGCCTCGCGCCGGTGCTCGACCAGTGCCGCGCAGATGGCCACGATGTGCGATTCGTTGAAGCTGCTCGTGAGCGACGATCCGCGATGCCCCGACGTGCCGAACGATATCCGCTGCGTCGGCGCCGCCGGATCAGGCTCGTCGACGAAATACCGTGTCACGAGGTCCGCGACATTGATCAGTGAGGTGTGCGGTGCGGGCTGTCCCGCCAGCTCGTGGATGCTCATTTCGTGGCGTCTCCTGGTTGCGCGCTGCCCATGCAGGTTGCACGCCGGCCAGCGACCACCTGGCCGCCCGGACAGGCACGCGCCACTGGACGCTGCGGGGTTCCGCCCCTATGATGCGGAACCGCCGCCCCGGCGGACATCCCACAAAGCAACTCCGCGCCCTCGGGCGTCAGCCTTCGACATCAGCCAGAGGCGGTTATGAGGACGATCCCGACAGCAGCAATCATGGCGGCCGTGTCTGCCGCGGCGGCCGCGCCGCTGGCTGCCCAGGGCGGTTACGGCACGTCGGTGGCCGCGGCGGGCGACGTCCTCTACGTCGCTGAACCGCTGAACATCGCCCGGCCCGGAATGGTCTACGCATACATCCGTGGCGAGAGCGGGCAGTGGGTCGAGGCGGGTCGCCTCACGGCTCCCGCCAGTCGACCCGGCGATCTCTTCGCACGGTCGGTGGCGGCCTCCGGTGACGTCGTGATCGTCGGCTATCCGGCCGAAGCCAATGGCGCCGGGGCCGCCCATGCGTTCACCCGCAGCAATGGCCGTTGGCTCCATACCGGGCGGCTGGCCGGCGCGCGCGCGGAGGCAGGCGACAGCGCCGGTGCGGCAGTCGCGGTCCACAATGACGTCGCAGCCGTAGCGGTGCCCGGATCGAACGCCGTCCATGTCTATCGCAGGGATGGCAACGTCTGGCGCCAGGAGGCGGAGCTGACCGTGGATGGCATGTCCGCGGCCGACCGCTTCGGCGCTGCGCTCGCAGCCGGTCCCGACTGGATCGTCGTGGGCGCACCAGGCGAGGCGGAGGGTCGCGGCGGAGCCTGGCTGTTCCAGCGCGATGGCGACGCCTGGGCGGAGCACGCACATCTCGTCGCGCGGAGCGCAGGCGCCGGGGATGCCGTCGGCAGCAGCCTCGCCATCATGGACGGCCTCATCATCGCCGGCGCGCCGCTCCGGGACCAGCAGAGCGGTGGCGTATTCGTGTTCCGGTACGACGCCGCGACGAACAGCTGGAACGCCGCCGACCGGCTCCAGGCATTCGACGGGCGCCCGGGCACGCTCTTCGGCTCCTCTGTCGCCGTGTCGGGACGTGATCTGTGGGCGGGCGCACCCGGCACGCGTGCCGCGTATCGTTTTACGCGCGACAGCACGACAGGCGCCTGGACGGATGCCGGGCCGCTCGTGAACCCGTCGAATCAGGCGCACACACAGTTTGCCGCCTCCATGGCAGCGACTGCGGGGGCGCTCGTGGTCGGCATCCCCGATATCCTGGGGACGGGAACCGCCCTCGCCGCGGAGCGCCGGCCCGACGGGAACTGGGCCGTGGCTACCGAGCTGCGCAGCCCGCCCGAGGAGTTCCCAACAGTCACCGGCAGCGTACAGACCTGTGCGAACGGACGCGCCGCATCATTCAGCTGCAGCAATGTGGAGCTGCTCGGGTATCTGCCGCCGTCGGCCGTGGGCGCAGGGCCCGGCGTCCACCTGAACGACATCTGGGGCTGGACCGACCCGCTGACGGACCGGGAATACGCGCTCGTCGGTCGCTCGAACGGCACGTCGTTCGTCGACGTGACCGATCCTTCCAATCCCCGCTATCTCGGCGACCTGCCTCTGACCGAAGGCGCCAGACCGAACCTGTGGCGCGACATCAAGGTCTATCGCGATCACGCGTTCATCGTAGCCGATGGCGCTGGCGAGCACGGCGTTCAGGTCTTCGATCTCACGCAGCTGCGCGACGTGCAGGGTGCACCCGTCACGTTCGTCGAGACGGCCCATTACGACGGGATCCACAGCGCACACAACATCGTCATCAATGAGGAGACCGGCCTCGCCGTGGCGGTCGGCAGCAATGGCGGCGGGAACACGTGCGGGGGCGGCCTGCACATGATCAATGTGCGCGACCCGAAGGCCCCCGTGTTCGCCGGCTGCTTCGCCGACGCACGCACCGGGATGTCGGGTACGGGTACGTCGCATGACGCCCAGTGCGTCACCTATGACGGCCCCGACGAGAAGTACGTCGGCCGCGAGATCTGCTTCGGCTCCAATGAGACAGCCCTCAGCATTGCCGACGTCACGGACCGGGAGAATCCCATCGCCGTCGCACGCGCCGCCTACCCGAACGTACAGTACGCGCACCAGGGCTGGCTCACTGACGACCACCGCTTCTTCTACATGAACGATGAGGGCGATGAGGTGGCCGGCGTCGTGCCGCGCACCCGCACCATCATCTGGGACGTCGCAGACCTCGACGACCCCGTGCTGGCCGGCGAATTCCTCGGCACGAGCGCCGCATCCGATCACAACCTGTACGTGCGCGGCGACACCATGTACCAGTCCAACTACGCCAGCGGACTGCGCATCATCGACATCAGCGACCGCGCCAATCCCCGGGAGATCGGGTACTTCGACTCCGTCCCCAACAGCGAGAATATCCCGGGCTTCAACGGCTCGTGGAGCAATTACCCGTATTTCCGCAGCGGCACCATCATCTTCACGAGCATCCGGGAGGGGTTGTTCATCGTGCGGATGGGCCGCCCCATCTCTTAGTCCGGTGGCCCGGCGCGTCCCCAGAGTGGCGTGCCGGGCGCATTTCCGTTAAATTGAACAGGTTAGGGGCCGAATCAGGCCGCTGCCGCCCGCGGTGTGCGAATCGCAAGCGCACGTCTGGGCGGTTTCTATTAACGGGGGGAAGCCCTCACTGGAGAGGATGAATGGCGAAACAGGAATCCATTGAGGTAGAGGGTGTCGTAACGGAGGTGCTGCCGGACCAGAACTTCCGTGTCAAGCTGGAGAACGGGCACGTTGTGCTCTGCTATGCGAAGGGCAAGATGTCGAAGTTCAAGATCCGCGTCCTCGCAGGAGACCGGGTCACGGTCGAGCTGTCGCCGTACGATCTGTCACGGGGCCGCATCACATACCGCCACAAGGGCGACGCGCCGCGACCGGGCGCATAAGGTACCAGGGAAAGAATATAGTGAGTTCAAGTCAGGGACATACGGCACGCGCTGGAAGGCCGGCGGGTGCAGGGAATACGAACGCCGGCGACGCGGTGCGCGCCGGCACTTTTCATGAGCTGGGTCTGAACGCCGAGCTGGTCAGGGCGATCGACGAGCTGGGTTTCACCCGGCCGACGCCGGTTCAAGCCGACGCCATTCCGCCCGGCCTCGCCGGGCGCGATGTGCTGGCGTGCGCGATGACGGGCAGCGGCAAGACGGCGGCGTTCCTGCTGCCGATCCTGCAGCGCCTGAAGGATCGGCCGGCTGGCCGCACGCGCGCGCTCATTCTGAGCCCGACGCGCGAGCTGGCCGCACAGACGCATCAGGCACTCGAGGATCTGGCGAAGCACACGCGCATCCGCGGTGCCGCCATCTTCGGCGGTGTCGGCATGAAGCCGCAGGAGGACGCGTTCCGGCGCGGTGTCGAGATCATCGCCGCTACACCGGGCCGTCTCCTCGACCACATGCAGTATGACTATGCGAAGCTCGCGGATATCGAGATCCTCGTCCTGGATGAGGCCGACCGCATGCTGGACATGGGCTTCCTGCCCGACATCAGGCGCGTGCTGCGGCAGCTGCCGGCGAAAGCACGCCAGACGATGATGTTCTCCGCCACCATGCCCGCTCCGATCCTGGAGCTGTCACGGTCGCTGCTGGACAATCCGGAGCGCATCGCGGTCGAGCGGAAGCAGGCCCCGGCGACGGGCGTCGCACAGGCGCTCTATCCGGTGCCGTCGCATCTCAAGGTGGGCCTCCTCATCGAGCTGCTGCAGCGTGATGAGATCGGCAACGCAATCGTGTTCTGCCGCACGAAGCATCGCTCGAACCGGCTCGCGGAGAAGCTCGAGCGCGCCGGTTTCGAGACTGCGCGGATCCACGGGAACCGCAGCCAGAACCAGCGTACGGAAGCGCTCGCCGGTTTCAAGAGCGGCCAGTACCGGCTGCTGGTGGCGACGGACATTGTCGCACGCGGCATCGACGTCGAGGCGCTCGAACACGTCGTGAACTTCGATGTGCCGAACGTGCCCGAGGATTATATCCACCGCGTCGGCCGGACCGCGCGCGCGGAAGCGACCGGCGATGCCTTCACGTTCGTGTCGCCGGAAGAGGAGACCGACATGCGGGCGATCGAGCGCGCTGTCGGCCGCCGTATCGAGCGGCGCACCGTCGCCGGTTTCGATTACAGTGCAAAGCCGACCGAGAAGCTCGAGGTTCCGATCGGCGAGCGCATCGCGCAGATCCGCGCACGCAAGGCGGATGAGCGGGCGCGTGCACGCGCGAATGCGGAGAAGAAGGCCGGCCGTCAGGCCGGCAGCGGCCAGGGCTCCGGCAGCAGCGAGCGGACAGCGCCGCGCCGTCGTCGTCGCCGCGGCGGCAGCGGGCGACAGGGCGGATCGGGATCGCAGTCGTCCGCAGCCTGATCAGCGACACACGGCGCGTGATCTGAAACCGAACGCGCGCGCTTCACGGTGCAGAATCAGCAGACGGCCGTCGCGTTCACGCGGCGGCCGTTCCGCATCAGGCGTCGGGCAGTCCCACCATCTTCATCAGAGCCAGCGCGTTCGTCGATGTTGCGAGGCCGTCGCGCAGGCGATAGTCGAAGTGCAGGGTCGATGCGCCGTCGACGTCGGTGAACGTCTCACTGAAATGCACGAGACGGGCAGCGCGGACGAGCGCGGGTTCCTCGGCGAGCTCGAGGTCGTGTGTCGTCGCGGCACCAATGGCCCCCGTATTTACCAGATGCCGTATGACGCGCGTGGCCGCAATCCGTCGCTCGGCCGTGTTCGTGCCGTGCAGAATCTCGTCGAGCAGGAACAGAAGCGTCGCCGAGCCCTCATCACGAACACGATGTGCCGCGTCCACGATCTGCTTGAGTCGCTCCAGCTCCGCCATGAAATACGACACGCCGCGAGCGAGCGAATCCTGCACACGGATACTCGTGTGCACGTCGAGACGCGGCATGCGGAGCCGCGCTGCGCACACCGGCGCCCCCGCCTGAGCAAGCACTGCGTTCAGACCCAGCGCGCGCAGCAACGTGCTCTTCCCCGACATGTTGGAGCCCGTGACGAGCAGGAACGTACCGGGCGGTCCCACACGCACATCGTTGGCGACGCGCTTCCCGTCCGGGATGAGCGGATGGCCGAGCGCAGTCGCGTCGAGTACCGTGTCATCCGCGCTGCCAGCGACTGCATCCGGCGCCACTACCTCCGCGAACACCCAGTCCGGCTGGTCGTGGGCCAGCGTCGCCAGCGCACCCAGTGCCTCCACCTCGCCCAGTGCCGACAACCAGTCGCGTACCGCGGCGCCGGCCTCGCGCTGCCAGCGCTCGAGCGACATCAGCACGTGCACATCCCATAGCGTCAGCAGGAACACCGGCAGGTGCATGCTCGACATGCGCAGGTCCGCGCGATGCATCAGTCGCTGGAGCCGCTTCAGCTGGCGGTCGGCGGGCTCGTCATGCTGAACCAGTCGCGACGCGGTCGCCTGAAGCAGCGGACTCGAGAAGGATGCGGCCGCCACCGCACGAAGCATGTCCGGATAGTAGGTGAAGAGCGGCTCGCGACCGAACGCTTCATCGAATGTCCGCCGCGCGCGCGCGCCGATGGTCCCGTACGCGACCAGCGACGCCAGCAGCGGTATCAACCACAGCGCACGGTCGATGCTGCCGAGCAGGTGTGCGAGTCCGAGCAGCCACGTGGCAACCGGCAGCAGCCATGCGGCCGCGCGCACCCACAGTCGCCCGGACAGGCGCGCCGGCGATTCCGCCCAGGTGAGGAATCTCTCGATGTCCCGAAGGCGGATCGTCCGCGCCGCGCGGCCATGCAGCGCCAGCGTATCACGCAGGTCGTGCATGGGCGCGAGCTCGCGTACGGCAATGTTGCGCTCGACGATCATGCTAGGGGCGGCCGTTGCGGACAGCAGCCAGTCATCGAGAATGGCGCTGCCGAACGGCGTAGCCACGGGCCCTAGGATCTGCGACATCGAGGCGCGGCCATAAAGGTCGAGGTCTCCCGCGTAGTCGTGCCCCTCGATCGATCGCGACGGCACCCTCACCGGCAGCCGCTCCCAGCGCCGGGCGAGACGATCGAGCCCCTCCTCGTTCAGCGCCGCCAGGTCCGCATACCACCGCTCTCGTCGCCGCGTCCGCCGGTGCGCCGCGATCAACGCGATGAACGTGGCGGCCGACACCACCGTCGCAATGATCAGCGGCATGGAGGGTGAACGCTCGATCAGCAGACCCAGCAGGACAAGGACGATGAACGTCGCGATGCGGGCATGCGACAGCTGCCGCGAACGGCGCGCCAGAGCATCGCGCTGTCGTGTGAATCGATCCGCCCGGTCGCGATAGATCTCGGCGGGCGCAGCAATACGTTCAGACATGGGCCGCAAGGTAGGGTCGCCAGCCCGCTGCCGCGACTCCGACTTTGCACTGCGATCCGGCCCGCCGTACTATGCTCCACGCTGCGTTTCACTGCACGGAGGACGAATGCTCGAAAAACGCTTCTACGGGGAACGCGTTCGACGCTACACGGACAAGATGGCCCACGTGCTCTACGACGCCTATCTCCGGATGGACAAGGAGCGCGACGCACGCAAGATGCCCCACCCGACCCCCGAGGACGTCGATATCCTGTCCTGGCCTCAGACATGGCCGGACGCCCGCTGCGGCTTCGACAAGCCGCTCAAGGACGTCTACGCGAGCGAGCAGACGGACGTCGTCATCGACAGCCGCCTCGGGATCGCCTACGTATACCACGCCGGACAGTTCGCCCGCACCGTCGAAAAGCCGGGCGACCCGTTCTGGGCCGCAGTCCGCGAACGCAAGCTGCCGGGAGCGGTCGACGAAGAGGCCTGGGGCCGCCTCGGCGGGTAACCCTCCCCCGTGATTGGGTCCAGGCGGAGCAACCTGTCCGCGCGCCCCCACTCAACCCTGAAACCTCGATGTCCTGGAGCGAACGCGCTGAGCGCATGATTGACGCTCCGGGGCGACATCGAGGCTGCCCCATGACCTGAAGCGAAGCCTCCCGGAGCATGGTTGACGCCCCTCCGCGGCGCCCTCGACGTCGCTCAGGTTGACGCAGCGCCCGGTCCCAGTTATCATACAAACGTATGAATGAGCCAGCGGAATTCCCTGACACGCCCGCCGCACTCATCGATGCGGCCCGCCCCATCTTCGCCACTCAGGGCTTCGATGGCGCGTCCGTACGCGCCATCACGGCCGCGGCGGGCGCGAATCTCGGCGCGATCACGTACCACTTCGGCTCGAAGCGAGAGCTGTACGACCGGGTGGTCGCGAGCATTGTGACGCCGCTTGCGGAGCGGGTGGAGCGCGTCGTTGCGGGGGACGGACCCGTGCTCGACCGGGCGGGGGAGGTGGTGACGGCGTACTTCGAGTATCTGCGGACGAACCGTGATCTGCCGCAGCTGATGATGCAGGAGCTGGTGCTGAGTGGTGTGCCGCCGGCGGCGATTGCCGATCCGATGCGTCGCGTCCTCGGGGCGCTCTCGAGCCTGATCGTGGAGGGCCAGGAGTCCGGGGTAGTGAGGGCGGGACCTGCGGCGGTGATGAGCATCTTCATCCTGTCCGTGCCGGTGCATCTCTCGATGATGCGACCGGCGCTGGAGAAGGTGGGCGGTGTGGCACTGGGAGATGCGGCGACATTCGAGCGCGTAGTGGCATCCGCGCGGGAGTTCGTGCAGGCGGGGCTCGGCGTGGAGGGTGGCGCATGACACAGCCGGAGAAGTCGACGGGACGAATGAAATCGCGGGCGAAGCGGATCGCTCCCGTCCTCGTGTTGCTGCTGGCTGCCGGCCTGGTGGGGTGGTGGGTCTTCGGACGGGGCGAGGCTGACTCTGGTGTGCTGCGCGCGTCAGGCACGGTCGAGGCGACGGATGCGGACCTCGGCTTCCAGGTGGGCGGCCGGCTGGCGAGCGTGGCGGTGATGGAAGGTGACCGGGTAACCGCGGGTGCAGAGCTGGCGCGGCTCGAGGTGTCGGATCTGAATGCGAGGCGCGCAGCGGCGGCCGCGCAGGTGGATGTGGCGCGGGCGCAGCTCGCGGAGCTGGAGCGCGGCGCGCGTCCGGAGGAGCTGGCGCAGGCGCGCTCGGCGGAGGCTGCGGCGCGGGAGCAGATGGAGGATGCGGGGCGCGTGCTCGAGCGCATGCGTCCGCTGTACGAGGGCGGCGCAGTGAGTCGGCAGGCGCTGGACCAGGCGCAGACGGCGTACGAGGTGGCGCGGTCGCGGCACGCGCAGGCGCGCCAGCAGGCCGACATGGTACAGAGCGGACCGCGCGCCGAACGGAAGGCGGCGCAGCGCGCGGCGGTGGAGCAGGCGGAGGCTCTGGTCGCGCAGGCGGACGCGGCGCTGGAGCACGCGGTGATCCACGCGCCGTTCGGCGGTGTGGTGTCGGTACGGCACCGGGAGGAAGGCGAGGCTGTGAGTCCGGGTGCGCCGGTGCTGACGCTGCTGAATCCGGCTGACCGATGGGTGAGGATCTACGTGCGTGAGGACGAGATCGGACGCGTCGTGATCGGTCAGCGCGCGGCCATCCGCAGCGACACGGACCCCTCACGGAGCTTCGGCGGCAGGGTGACGTACATTGCAGCGAACGCCGAGTTCACGCCGCGCAACGTGCAGACGACCGAGGAGCGCGTGAAGCTCGTGTATGCAGTGAAGGTGCAGATCACCGATGATCCGGAGATGATGCTGAAGCCGGGCGTCCCCGCCGACGTGCAGCTCGTCACGGGCACGTGACATGTCTGCCATCACCGTGCGTGCACTGTCGCGCGGCTTCGGCGCTGCGACGGCCGTCGATTCGCTGACGTTCGACGTCGAGGCCGGCCAGCTGTTCGGCATCGTCGGGCCGGACGGTGCGGGCAAGACAACGACCCTCCGGATGCTGGCCGGGGTGCTGCCGCCTACCGCGGGCGACGCAGTGATCATGGGTGTGAGCGTAGCCGCCGATCCGGAAGGTGTGAAGCCGCATATCGCGTACATGTCGCAGCGCTTCGGCCTGTACCAGGACCTGACGGTGCGCGAGAACATCCTGTTCTACGCTGACCTGTACCGCGTGCCGCGCCGCGAGCTGCCGGCACGCATGGAGCGGCTCTACCGTTTCTCCCGCCTGGGCGACTTCGAGCACCGACTGGCCGGCCAGCTGTCCGGCGGCATGAAGCAGAAGCTCTCCCTTTCCTGCGCGCTCATCCACCATCCATCCGTGCTGCTGCTCGATGAGCCGACGTTCGGTGTTGATCCGATCTCGCGCCGCGACCTCTGGCTCATCCTGCACCAGATGGTGGCCGACGGCATGAGCGTCATCGTCACGACGTCCTACATGGACGAGGCGGAGCGGTGCGATCGCGTGGCGCTGCTCCACGAGGGCGGGCTGCTCGCTCTCGATACACCCGCAGCCATCCAGCATCGTCTCGATGGCCGCCTCTTCAGCGTCCACGGCAGGGATGCCCGCGCCCTGCGTGACGTGCTGCGCGGTATCCCGGATGTACGGCAGGCGACGCTCTTCGGCGATGTCGTCCACGCCGTCACGGACGCCGGGGCTACCGCCGCGACGCTGCGCAACAGCGTGCTGCGCAGCGGGATGCCGGTGGAGCGTGTCGAGGCCGTGCGTCCATCGCTGGAGGACGCATTCATCGAGCTCGTGGGTCGGCCATCGTGAGCGCGGCAATCTCGGTGCAGAACCTTACGCGCCGTTTCGGCGACTTCACCGCCGTGCACGAAGCGACGTTCGATGTGCAGCGCGGAGAGATCTTCGGCTTCCTGGGACCGAACGGCGCCGGCAAGACGACCACGATACGCATGCTGTCCGGCCTGCTCGCGCCGACATCGGGACATGCGACCGTTGCCGGGCTGGATGTCAGCCGCGACGCTGCGGCACTGCGCGCCCGCATCGGCTACATGTCCCAGAGCTTCTCGCTCTATCCCGATCTCACCGTCAGCGAGAACATCGAGCTGTTCGCCGGCCTCTACGATGTCACGGCCGAGCGATTCAGCGAACGTCGCGCCTGGCTGCTCGACATGGCGGAGCTGAGCGGCCGCGAGCGGCATGTGACGGGTGATCTGCCGCTCGGATTCAAGCAGCGACTCGCGCTCGGCTGCGCCGTCCTGCATGAACCGCCGATCCTGTTTCTCGATGAGCCGACGTCCGGCGTCGACCCCCTCGCACGGCGCAGGTTCTGGGACCTGATCCACGGCCTCGCCCAGGGCGGAACCACGATTCTCGTGAGCACGCATTACATGGAGGAGGCGGAATACTGCAACCGGCTGATTCTGATGAACCGGGGACGCGTCATTGCCGATGGCGCACCGTCCGCGCTCCGCGCTTCCATGGCCGAGCCCATACTCGAGATCACGACGGATGACGCGCCGCTCGCTGTCGAGGTGCTCACCGACGCACCCGGCGTGATCGATGCGGCCATGTTCGGCCGACTCGTGCACGTAGTGGTCGAGGAAGAGGCTGGGGCAAGGACCACAATCAGCGGTGTGCTCCGCGATGCCGGCCGGACGGTGGAGGGCGTGCAGACCGTGCCGCCTTCGCTCGAGGACGTCTTCGTGTCGCTGGTGCGCCGCGAGGGCGGCGCGGTGGCAGGCTGATGTTGTCGCTCCGCAGGACCAGCGCCATGGCGCGCAAGGAGTGGGTGCAGCTGCGTCGGGACCCGCGCAGCATGGTGCTCGCGTTCGGCATGCCGCTGCTGATGCTGCTCTTCTTCGGCTACGCCATCAGCTGGGACATCAGCGACATCCGCATTGCGGTCATCGACCAGGATCGTACGGCGTCGAGCCGGCGCCTGGTCGAGGTGTTCGAAGCGAGCGGCTACTTTTCGGTGGTCGATCATCCCGAAACGACAGCCCGGATCGATGAGGATCTGCTGCACGGCCGCGTGATGGGCGGGCTGATCATACCACCGGGCTTTGCACGCGACCTCGCGGCCGGCCGCCCCGCGCCCGTGCAGCTGCTGCTCGATGGCAGCGATGCGAATACGGCCACAGTGGCACTGAACTACAGCAGCGCGATTGCGGCAGGCTTCTCGCGCGACGTGCTGCTGCAGGGGCGACGCATCGAGGCGCCGGCGACGGCGGAAACGCGCATCTGGTACAACCCCACGCTCGAAAGCAGCAACATGATCGTGCCGGGCCTGATCGCCGTGATCATGTCCATCATTGCTGCCATGCTGACTGCGCTCACGATTGCGCGCGAGTGGGAGCGCGGTACGATGGAGCAGCTCGCGGCAACGCCCGTTCACCGCCTGGAGGTCGTGTTCGGCAAGCTGCTCCCTTACCTCGGTATCGGCCTGCTCGATGTCGCGACGACCGTCGCCGCCGGCGTGATCATCTTCGACGTGCCGCTGCGCGGCAGCGTTCTCCTGCTGGGTACGATGACCCTCCTGTTCCTGCTTGGTGCGCTCGGCCTCGGCATGTTCGTGTCCGCCGTACTCAAGTCGCAGGTGCTCGCCACCCAGGTGGCGATGGTCGTGACATATCTGCCCGCTCTCCTGCTCTCCGGCTTCCTGTTCGACATCGCCAGCATGCCCGCGGCACTCCGCGCGGTCAGCTTCATCGTGCCGGCGAAGTATTACATCGCCGTGACGCGCGGCGTATTCCTGAAGGGCGTCGGGCCCGACGTGCTGTGGGTACAGGGCGTATCGATGGTGATTTTCGCGGCCATCGGAATCGGCCTCGCGACCGCTGCGTTCGACAAGAGGATCGCGGCATGACGACGCGGCGGGCAGACGGTGCCGAACGGCAGGGCTCCGCCCGCACGGCGTCACTGCGCCGCGTGCGTGCTCTCGTGCGCAAGGAGCTGCGACAGCTGCTGCGCGATCCGAAGACGAAACGGATCGTATTCGCTGCCCCCATCATCCAGCTTCTGCTGTTCGGCTATGCCGTAACCACGGACGTCCACGACGTGAGCACTTTCGTCGTGGATCATGACCGGACGACGCAGTCGCGCGCCCTTCAGGACGCATTCACCGCGGGCGGCTATTTCCGCATCGTCGGCCAGTCCGATCGGCCCGCTGACATGGCGGCCGCGCTCGACGACGGCAGTGCGGTGGTCGGTCTCGAGATACCCAGCGGCTTCGCCCGTGACCTCGCCGCCGGTCGCGGCGCCACCGTGCAGGTGCTCGTGGACGGGACCAGCTCCAACACCGCGACCGTCGCGCAGGGCTACGCCAGTCGGATTGTACAGGAGTTCGGTGTCCGGCAGGCCGCGGGTCGCAGTACTGAACTCGACGGCGGCGTCGACCTGCGTGCGCGCGCGTGGTTCAATGAGGAGCTGACGAGCCGCGTCTACAACGTCCCGGCCATCATCGGCGTGCTGCTCATGATGATGGCACTGCTGCTCACCGCGCTCGGTGTGGTGCGCGAGCGCGAGCTCGGTACGCTCGAGCAGCTGCTCGTGAGCCCGCTCACCGCCGGCGAGCTGATCCTCGGCAAGACCATCCCCGTCGCGATCATCGCACTTGTCGACCTGGCCCTCATCTGCGCTGTGGCGCTTCTCTGGTTCGACATACCGCTCCGGGGCAGTGTCGCCGCCCTGCTCATTGCATCGTTCGTCTACATCCTCGCCAGCCTCGGCCTCGGCCTCTTCATCTCCACCATATCCAGGACGCAGCAGGAGGCCTTCATGGGGATGTTTCTGCTGTTCCTCCCCGTCGTGATTCTCTCCGGATTCATGTATCCGATCGAGACGATGCCGCCGCTCTTCCAGACACTCACGCTGCTGAACCCGCTGCGCCACTTTCTCGTGATCGTGCGCGGCATCTTCCTGAAGGGGCACGGACTCGCAGACATCATGATGCCGCTCACGATCGTGACCGGAATGGCAGTGGTGGTACTCGCCGGAGCTGTCGTGCGGTTTGGACAGTCAGTGAGGTGATCGACGAATTCGGGATCGGGAGCGGGAGCGTGTTCGTGTGGGGGATCGGGCGGGATCGGGCGGGCGCCTGACCGTCTGCTCCCGCTCGACCCCGTCGCCCGCGCCTGATCCCGCGTCCGATGTCGGTAACCCGATCCCGCACACGAACACGATCCCGCTCGTATGAGTCTACTGCCCGGTCACGATCCGCTTCACCGGTGTCCCCGCAGGGATCCGTGAGTTGCCGTCCTGGAGCTGGTTGATCAGCGCAAGCTCGGCAATGTCGATGCGCGAGGGATATCGGCGATTGAACTCTTCGAGCGTCATGGCCTGGCTCGGCCGCACGATCGAGATGCGGTTCGGCTGGACATTCAGCGCACGTGAGTCGGTCAGCCGGTCGAACGAGCCGACGACACTCCGGAACAGCTGGTCATAGCGCTGGAGCTGCTGGGCCGGGGTGAACGACAGGATCTGGTACGTCCGGTTCTCGAAGGAAATGAACGCCGCCACGCCGGCGACGACGCCGTCCTGCGTCTGGCCCTGGAAGTAGCCGGTGACCGCAGGGAACCCATTGATGGTCGTACGGCTGACCTGGCTGGAAGCGATGCCCTGTTGTCCAAAGAACTGGTTGGCCGCCTGTGTCTCGCTGCCCTGCGCGAGCGTCAGCTGGATGACGGCATCCTTCTGCGGGCTGAGCGCGGAGACGGACTGCGCCAGGTTCTGCGTCTGCCAGCCCTGGGGGAACTGCATTCGAAAGCGCAGGTCAGGGTGCAGGAAGAGTCCGCCCTCGAAGAACCCTGCACGCGGGTTGTCGCCGTACACCAGGTTGTCGATGCGGTTCATGTACACGTCGACGTTCTTCTTCGTCCCGCTGAGGTCCTGATTCAGCGTCGCCAGAGCCTGCTGGATGCGCTCGATGCGCTCCTCCGGGTAGGGATGGCTGGCGAGCCACGTCGGCAGCGGACTCTGACCGGCTGCCTGGCTCGCGCGCTGCAGTTGCGCGAACATGTTCACCATCTCGCGCACGTCGTAGTTCTGCCGGAGTGCGTATCCGAATCCAAGGTCGTCGGCCTGCCGCTCGGCATCGCGGCCGTAGCTGAGGAACAGCAGCTGGAGCCCGGCGCCGGCCAGCTGCCCGAGCTGGGCGATCTCCGGGACGAGAATGGATCCGACGCCCAGAGTGAGCTGCGCCAGCTGTGCACGGCTCAGCAGTGTCACGGAATGGCGCGCTGTGATGTGCCCGATCTCGTGTCCGAGCACACCGGCGAGCTCCGCCTCCGAGCCCATGAGCGCCAGTATCCCGCGTGTGACGAAGATTGGCCCGCCCGGCAGTGCGAACGCGTTCGGGGTCGGGTCATCCACCACCTGGAAGCTCCACGGCAGATCGGGGCGCTCCGACTGTGCGGCCATCGTGCTGCCGATGCGTGCCACGTAGCTCTGGAGCGCCGCGTCCTCGACGAGGCCGATCGATTGCGCGGCCTGCACCGCGGCCTCCTGGCCCATCTGGATCTCCTGCGATTCGGAGATCAGGGCCAGCTGGCGTTCGCCCGTTACGGGATTCGTGGCACAGCCGCTGGAGAGCGGGAGGACGGCGAGTAGCGGCATCGAGGCGAGTAATGTCAGGCGTCGCACGTGGTGCTCCTGTCGTGTCGGTCAGGCGCGCGATACGCGCGCGTCGTGGTGTCCGGTCCGGGTGGTGTGTGGGCAAGATGCGGACCCCACGCCGGTGGGCGGAGGTCATCCCCGGATGTACCCGGGTGCATCACACCCAGGCTGCCGCCTGTCCCGCAGGCGAATCTATTCCGGGTGCGCGCGCGTCCAATCCTCTGAGCACCACGCTGCCGTCTCTGCAGGTGGGGGAGCGGCGGCAACACCCGAGGAGGTCTTTCATGAATGCGAAGCGAATCACTCTGACTGTGGCCCTGGCGACGATCCTGTCGGCCGCACCGGTTCTGGCCGATCAGCCGGCTGAGGTGCCGGACCCGGAACGCGCGGCGGAGCTGCACGCGCAGGCCGAAGCGCTCTTCTCGCAGCCGAAGCAGTGGAAGAAGGCCGTACGGCTGCTCGAACAGTCGGCGGAGCTGCGCGGAGCCGAGGACCCGGAGGCATACGACTGCCTGGTGTACGCAGGCCGAATCCGTGCGGCCATTGGTGATTTCAGTGCGGCACGCTCCAACATGCTCAAGGCCGCGGATCACGCACTGGCCCGCGGTGCGGTCATCGATGCGGCGAACGCGCTCATTGACGCGGCTCATGCTTCAGTCGAGCTGAAGGACGCGCGCAAAGCCCGCGACCTGGTGGAGCGGGCCGAACTTCTGGCTGCGTCACCGCTGCTCTCCATGGAACAGCGTGCAAGGCTGATGGCGCGCCTCTCCGTGTGACAGGATCACCTGTGCGGCCTGCACCGGATGGCAGGCGGTGGGGGCGCGACGCATCTTCGTCGCGCCCCCTTCGCGTCGCCGCTGATTTCCTGTCGTGGATGCGGTACCTTGTCCGCAGCGCGATCCACGTCAGGATGAGGGGGCATTGGGCAGCAGCGAGCGGGCACAGCGCAGCATCCGTGTAGCACAGGCGGGCCTGCTGATCAACGCGGCGCTGGTCGTCATCAAGATCGGCACCGGCATTGTCGGCCATTCCTACGCACTCATCGCCGATGGCGTCGAGTCATCGCTCGACATCTTCTCCAGCCTGATCGTCTGGCGCGGCATACATGTAGCCGCGCGCTCTGCCGACGAGACGTACCACTTCGGATATGGCAAGGCGGAATCCGTCGCTGCGGCCGCCGTCTCGCTGATGCTGATGGGCGCTGCCGTCGGAATCGCGATCGAGGCCGTACGCGAGATCCTGACTCCGCACCACCTGCCCGCGCCGTTCACGCTGATCGTGCTCGTCGTGGTGATCGCAATCAAGGAAGCCCTGTTCCGCTTCGTGATGCGGGAGGGTGAAGCGCTGGAGAGTGGCATCGTGCAGGCGGACGCGTGGCATCATCGCTCCGACGCGATCACGTCCGGCGCCGCATTCCTCGGGATCAGCATCGCGCTCATCGGCGGACAGCAGTACGCGGCGGCCGATGATGTGGCCGCGCTGCTCGCGTCGACGATCATCGCGTTCAACGGTATCCGGCTGCTTCGCCCGGCACTCGCCGACCTCATGGACCGTGCACCGGAGACCGAGCTGCTCGACAGCGTCGCGGAGGAGGCCGCACGCGAGGATGGTGTGCTGCGTATCGAGAAGGTCGTCGCACGCCGCGCAGGTGTCGGTCACTTCGTGACCGTGCACGTGCAGGCGGATCCTGCTCTCAGCCTCAGGGACGCGCACGGGCTCGGCGGGCGCGTGCGCAGCCGCATCGTCACCAACCTGCCGCTCGTGATCGATGCGACGATCCACATGGAGCCCTACGAGGGCGCACTCGACGAGCGCGGCGAGCCGCGTGGCAGGCTGAGCGGACACCGGCCGCGCCCGCGCGAAACAGGCAACGACCGAACGGCGTACTGAAGGCCATGAAACCTGCCACCCGACGCCGGACCCGCCTGCTGCTCGGCATCGCCGTGTTCTACATTGCGCTGTGGCTGCTCTGGCTGACGCCCGTCATCTTCCCGCTCAAGATCTTCGTCGTCCTGCTCCACGAGATCAGCCATGCACTGGCCGCACTGGCGAGCGGCGGCGCGGTCGAGCGCATCCTGCTCGACATGAATCAGGGCGGTGCCACGTACGTTCTTGGCGGGAACAGCTTTCTGATCCTGTCGGCCGGCTATCTGGGCAGCCTGCTCTGGGGTCTCCTCCTCATCGAGCTCGCGGGTGCCCGCACGCGCTACGCACGCTGGGCCGTCGGCGTGCTCGGTGCTTTCGTGCTGCTCATTGCCGCACTCTACCTCCGCAACCTGTTCGGCTTCATCTTCACCGCTCTCTTCGGCGCCGCACTGATCATTTCCGCGCGCAAGCTCCCCGCGCGGGGTATCGCGAACGTGCTGCTCGTGCTCGGCCTCACCAGCGCACTCTATGCGCTCCTCGATATCCGCAGTGACATCCTCGCCCGCCCGCACGTGCAGTCCGATGCCGCCATGCTCGCCGATCTCACCGGCGTGCCCACCGTGTTCTGGGGATTCCTCTGGATCGGCCTCGCGATCGCTGCATGCTGGATCGGTATGCGGAGATGGCTGGCGCGGGCGTGAACGCGAGTCGGTCCTCCACCTGATTCCACCTATACGTTCGGCGGCGCGCCATCCTCGGTCCGCCCCCAGCAGCGCAGCACCTCGGCGACCGACCAGGCCTGCGCGATGCAGCCGCGCGGTGCGTACGGCTCCTCAGCATCGAAGATCTCGGC
Organism: Longimicrobiales bacterium; assembly: GCA_035461765.1. Classification (GTDB taxonomy): domain Bacteria; phylum Gemmatimonadota; class Gemmatimonadetes; order Longimicrobiales; family RSA9; genus SH-MAG3. The sequence continues at coordinate 17,709 of DATHUY010000149.1, read as the reverse complement.
TATGGTGCCGACCCCGAACTCGTCGAGGTGGTCGATCAGGCCGCTCAGCATGGCGCGGGCGCGTGCGCGCTCCGCGGGGTAGCAGCGCAGCCATGCATCAATGAACGGCCCGATGAGCCAGCCCCAGACCGTTCCCTGATGGTACGCGGCGTCGCGGGCGTGCAGGTCACCCCAGTAGCGTGGCTGATAATCGGGGTGATCCGGCGCGAGTGAACGGAGCCCCACGGGCGTGAGCAGCCGCGCCTCGACCGTGTCCACCACGGCTTTCCAGCGCTCGCTGTCGAGCACCGGATGATCCAGCGACACAGAGAATATCTGGTTGGGTCGACACGCCGTGTCATCACCCTGCTCGCCGTCGACGACGTCATAGAGGTACTGCCCTTCCTCGTACCAGAAGCGGCGGTTGAAGGACTCATGGACGCGTTCGGCGTGGTGCGCGAGCGACTGAGCCTGCGTCTCATCGCCGGCCTCGCGGCACCATCCCTCGAGCAGACGCAGCGCATTGTACCAGAGCGCGTTCAGCTCGACGGCCTTCCCGCGTCGCGGCGTCACGACCCAGTCACCGACCTTGGCATCCATCCATGTCAGCTGGTAGCCCTCTTCACCCTGTCGCAGCAGACCGTCGCCGGGATCGACGCCAATACCGAAATGCGTGCCGGCGAGATGTCGATCGGCAATGCCCGTGAACGTCGGCAGGAGGTCAGCGATGAGTGTCGCATCACCGGTGTGGTGCATGTATCGCTCAACGGCATGGAAGAACCACAGAGTCGCGTCGGCGGTATGGTACAGCCCCTCGGTCGACTGATCGGGAAACATGTTCGGGATCAGGCCGTCGCGCACGTAGCGGGCGAACGTGCGCAGGATGTCGCTGGCTTCACGGAAACGGCCCGTGCTGAGCGTAAGGCCTTCCAGCGAGATCATGGTGTCGCGCCCCCAGTCGGTGAACCAGTGGTAGCCCGCGATGACGGTGCGCAGCTCGCGACCGGCCGCCTGCGCGCGTGCCTGCTCGGCGACGCGGCCGGCGGGCTGCGTGATGAACTGATCGGCCGCGAGGACGAGCTCGCCTGCCACTCCCGTCCGCGCGGCTGGCGGAGCGAGCGAGATGAGCCGGCTGCGACGCAGCTTCTCGATCTCGTACAGGTCCTCGAGCCCTGCACCGGTGATCGTGCTCCAGTCCTCCGTCGAGGCGATGAGCGCAACGGGTTCATCCCGCGTCAGCTCCGCCTTCAGGTAGCCGGGACTCCACAGGTCGCCGACCGCGGTGTAGCCGCGATCGCGCTCGATGCGATATGCGATACTCGAATGACGCTGCGACTTCACGACGAGCGCAGGGTTCTGCCCGCCGTGCTGCATGATCCGAAGCGGCGGCAGATCGGCCGAGCACGCATGAAGCTCGAACTGCTCCCGCGACGCGATCAACCGATAGGGCTCCTGCAGCGGTGAGTCCACCGCAGCCTCATAGGATCGAAAGTGCACGGACGGCCGCAGGCGCAGGCGCAGGGGAGCGGCGCCCTCGAGCATGCGGTATGTCACGACTACGGTGTTCTGGAAGTGCGGCATCAGGATCCGCTTCTCGACCAGGAACCCGTCCACCTGGTAGCGCCATACGGGCAGGCCGGTGTCCAGGTGAAAGTCCGCGAAGAACGACGCCCCTGGCACATCCCGGCCCTCGGCGTTTTCGGTACCGCCGAGCGCGACACGGCGTCCGCCGGGCAGTCGCAGCTCCTCGAGCAGATGGTTGAGCATGACAGTGCGGCCGAGCGGCGCGGGCAGTGCGGCGACGAGCAGGCCGTGATAGCGCCGCGTGACCGCCCCCGCGACGGTGCCCGACGCATAGCCGCCCAGGCCGTTCGTCACGAGCCATTCGCGCGTGAGCAGTGGCTCCGGCGTTGCGGGTTCCCATTGCGGTGCGCGCAGCAGCGGCTCAGTCATTCGTGTCGTCCTCTCTGTTGCTGTGGCCGGGCGCCAGCACGGCAGCGGATCGCGCGGGGATCAGCCAGCCATCATCGAGCTCGGGATGAACGGCGCCACGGCCGCCGTATCCGATATCCTCCGTCGACAGCAGCATGTGCCAGCGTCTGCCGTTCGTGGGCGCGAGCAGCGGTTCGGGCACCACCTCGAGGTGCAGATCCGCGCCCAGGTTGACCACGAGCAGCCGGTCGTCGTCCGCCTCACCGGCATAGCGCAGCACGAATGCCTCGGCGCCGAGCACGGCACCATCCACGCGCGTACCATCCTGCGACGCGAATACGCTGTCGCTGCGTGAGAGCGCGATCAGGTCGTGATGCAGCCGGAGCACGTGCGCGTTCTCGACACGCTCACCATGATCGAGGCGTGACATCGCGAACGTCTCCGGATCCGCCGGGTCATCGATCCGCTGCTGTACCGAAGCGAGCGCCGTGCTGGGGAACTGGCGCAGGAACTCGCGGCGGCCGCGGTGCACGACGTTCGCCAGATCGGGCCTGTGGTCCGCGAAGAAGAGGAAGCGGGCCGTCGCCGCGAATTCCTGTCCCTGAAACAGCATGGCCGTGCCGGGCATGAGCAGCAGCAGAGCGGTCATGGCGCGCAGCTCGGCCGCGCCTGTGGCCTCGTGCAGCCTCCTGCCGTCAGCGGAGTTCGCGATCTGATCGTGGTTCTGGATGAAGTTCACGAACGAGCGTGCCGCCACCCTGCGCGTCGGCGTGCCGCGCCGCTTGCCCTGCCACGAGTAGAACTGTCCCTGATACAGGAATCCGTGGCGCGCGCACGAGATGAGTTCCTGCGGCGAGCCGCGATAGTCCGTGTAGTACGCTTCCGTGCTGCCGGTCAGCGCGACCATGGCGGTATGATGGAAATCATCGTTCCACACCGCATCCATGCCGTGTCCCCCGTCGTCCGGACGGAGCACGGTGCGCACGTCCTGAGGCTCGTTCTCCGCAACGATCCAGACGCGACGGTCCGGAGCGGCGGCCCGCGCACGGGCGACGACTTCCGTCAGGATGTGGTGAGGCCCGTCGTCGTAGATGTTCTGCGTAGCATCGATGCGCAGGCCGTCCAGGTGGAACTCGCGGATCCAGTATTCGGCGTTGGCAAGAAAGAACTCCCGCACGTGATGGGAACCGGGGCCGTCGAAGTTCAGTGCCGCGCCCCAGTCCGTCGTGTGCCGTGTCGAGAAGTATTCTTCTGCGAACTCCTGGAAGTAGCAGCCGTCCGGTCCCATGTGGTTGTAGACGACGTCGAGCACCACGGCCAGGCCTCTGGCGTGGGCCTCATCCACAAAGCGACGCATGTCATCGGGGGTGCCGTAGACGTGCGCGGGTGCGAACGGTGCGACACCGTCGTATCCCCAGTTGAAGCGCCCCGGGAACTCGTTGACCGGCATGAGCTCGACGATGGTGACGCCCAGTGCCGCTATTTCCTCGAGGTACCTGGACGCAGCCGCCCATGTGCCCTCGTGCGTGTATGTGCCGATGTGCATCTCGTAGACGACGTGCCGCTCCGCGGCCGGGCCGCGCCAGCCGGTGTCCGTCCACGCAAACGCATCCGGGTCAACGATTTCGGAAGAGCCATGCGGTCCGTCGGGCTGACTGCGGGATGCCGGGTCCGGCAGCAGCCGGCCGTCCGCGGGGCGGTAGCGATACCGTGTTCCCGCACCCGCTCCGTCCACCCGGCCGCTGAAGCACCCGTCCTCGTCCAGCGTCAGCTCGTGCTCACTGCCGCCGCCGCGCTCGTCCTCGAGGACCACGTGCAGACGTGTGTGTCTTGGTGCCCATACCCGAAAATGAACGCCGTCGTGCGACGGCTCGGCACCGAACGGCAGGCGCCGCCCCAGCTGTCTCTGCATCCGCGCATTACCTCCCTGATACGCGGAGCGATGCACGTTCCTTGCCCCGTCCGGAGCCTGTCACAGGCGGGAGGCCTGAAGGGTGGCAGCGGGGTGTCCCCGGCTGCGCGTTCAGCGCGGCGGGTTACGCTCCCACGAACCGTACATGGGATTCGGCAGCAGGAACCAGGTGCGACCGAAGTTCTCGTATGCGCGGGGATTGGCGCGGATCTGCTGCGTCTGGTCGGGGAAGTCCTGGATGTTGTCGCCGACGTACATGACGACCTCGAGCGGGGGCAGGTCTGCGCCCGTGGTGCCTTCGCGCACAGCGCGGAAGCGGCCGTTCTTGCCACTCTCGCCGGCCGCCTGACAGAGAACGACATCGACCACTATGGTGAGCCGCCGCAGATTGCTGCGCGTCTCGTTGCACACGACGTCGTCCCGATTCGTGACAATGGCTACGCGACCGCCGAGCTCGCGCACGGTATGAATGAAAGCCGCGGCGCCCGGCAGCGAGTCGGCGGCACCCTCCCGGACCCAGTCGTTCCACGTGTCCGGATCGAAGCGGGCGCCGCGCTCGACCAGCCGGCGCTGATACTCGGAGTTGTCGAGCACAGTCTCATCGGCATCGAGAATGACCGCCCAGCTTCCGCGCGTCCGATCGGCCGCGATGTCGCGCACGCGATCCGTAGCCGTGCGATACGTCTGCACGAAGATGCCGCGGTGCTCAGCCGCCGTGCGGGCCCAGTGTACGTCGTTCGCGCGCGTGGTCGCGGGCGCCGGAGCCGTGGCTGCCGGGACTGAGGCGCAGCCTGCCAGTAGTACGGCGGCGCACGCGAGAACCCTGCGGCGGGCGTTGCGTGGCACCGCGACATGCATCATGAGCTCTCGCCCTCCAGGTACGTATAGCCGTTCAGACCGGCGATGTAGTCCGCAATGAAGGCATTGGCCTCGATGCGTGCGAGACCGCTGGCATTCTGGACCTTGCGGCGGAACGTGGTGATCAGATCCTGCGCATTGAACTGCACGTAGTTGAGCACTTCCGTGATCGTGTCGCCGTGGACCAGGTCTTCGATCTCGTATCCCGAGTCCGTCAGCTTGATGTGCACGGCGTTCGTGTCGCCGAAGAGGTTGTGCAGGTCACCGAGGATCTCCTGGTACGCACCCGTGAGGAAGATCCCCAGCACGTACGGCTCCTCGCCGCGCAGCGGGTGCAGCTCGAGGTTCGGCTTCGGGCGACGCCAGCCGACGAACCGGTCGATCTTGCCATCGGAATCGCACGTCACATCCTGGAGCGTGCCGCGACGGGTCGGCTCCTCGTTGAGACGGTGCACCGGCATGATCGGAAAGAGCTGGTCGATGGCCCACGAATCCGGCAGTGACTGGAACAGCGAGAAGTTGCAGAAGTAGCGGTCTGTCAGGTTCGCGTTGACGTCGGGCAGGATGTCGCCATACTCCTCCTCGTTGTCGCCGGCCAGCTGAGCGATGCGGTTCATGAGCGCAACCTGAAGCCGTTCCGCCACGGCGCGCTCGCGCAGGGAGAGCACGCCGCTGTGGAAATGCGACTGTGCCTGCTCCTTTGCGAACAACGTGTCGTGGTAGACCTCGCGCAGACTCCGGTCGTCGATGTCGTTGAGCGCGGCGAAGAGGTCATGGACGAGCGGGTGCGCGTCGTCCGGCACCTCAGCGGGAGCATCCGCGACCTGTGTCTCGATGTCGATGACGTTGAGCAGCAGCAGTGCGTGGTGTGCAGTAAGCGCGCGTCCGGATTCCGAGATGATGTGGGGCATGGGCAGCTCGGCCTCGCGGCACGCCTCCGCAAGGGAGTACACGATGTCGTTCGCATACTCCTGCACCGAGTAGTTGACGGACGCTGCCGCGGTCGAGCGCGTACCTTCATAGTCGACGCCGAGGCCGCCGCCCACATCCACGTACTCGATCCGCACGCCCAGCTGCAGCATCTCGACGTAGTACCGTGACACCTCGGTCATCGCCGCCTTGATGTTCCGGATGTCGGGGATCTGCGAGCCGATGTGGAAATGGATCATCCTCAGGATGTCCGTGCGATCGACCGATTGCAGCTTGTCGACCACACGCATGAGCTGCGCGGCGTTCAGCCCGAACTTGCTCTTCTCGCCCGCCGTCTCTGACCAGCGGCCCGCACCCGTCGTCGACAGCTTGATCCGCACACCCGCGGTCGGCACGACGTCCATCTCGTCCGCCACCTTCAGCAGCGTGTCCACCTCGCCGATCTTCTCCAGCACGATGAGCACGGTGTGGCCCAGCTTCTGGCCCATGAGCGCGAGCCGGATGTATTCCTCGTCCTTGTAGCCGTTGCACACGATCATGTGATCGGCGCGCTCGGTGAGCGCGAGCACGGCCTGCAGCTCGGGCTTGCTGCCGACTTCCAGTCCCACGTTGTACTTGCGCCCGAACGCCACGATCTCTTCCACGACGTGACGCTGCTGGTTCACCTTGATCGGATATACCGTCGTGTAGTCGCCCGTATAGTCGAAGTCGCGGATCGCGGTGCGGAACCGCTCCGTCAGCATCTCGATGCGCGTGCGCAGGATGTCGGAAAAGCGGAGCAGCAGCGGGAGGCCGACGCCCTGCGCCTCCAGGTCCATGGCGATTTCGTAGAGGTCGAGACCGCGGTCCGACGCCTTCGTCGGGTGCACGGTGACGTGGCCGAGATCATTGATGTCGAAATAGCCGATGCCCCACCCCTCGATGTTGTAGAGGTCGCGGCTGTCGTCGGTGGTCCAGCTCATCATCCGGTCCGGCTGAGGTTGGCTGTCAGTGCACTCGCCGGCGGGCGTCCAGGCCCTCTGGCATCGAGCGAATTGTAGCAGGTCCGCACGTGTGCGAAAGGGCGGGCCGGAGCGCCCGCCCTGGCGCAGGCGTCTGTGCGCCGCAGATCACCCCATGGTCGCCAGCTCGATGTTGCTGATATGGCCGCCGTACTCCCGATGGATCTGCACCTTCCGCTCGACCATCTCGATCACAGGCGGCGCGAAGTCCACCTTGTGCAGCCGCCCGGCGATGTTCAGGCCGCCCGTGCTGATGCAGTTGATCTCCACGATGCGGTCTGCGACGATGTCCAGGCCGGCGAAGAAGATCCCGTCGCGCTTCAGCTTCGGCCCCACGATCGCTGCCAGCTCCAGCATCCGGTCCGTCACGCGACCGCGACTGCCCTTGCCGCCCGCCGTCATGTTCGATCGGAAGTCCTCGCCCTGCGCCACACGCCTGAGGGCCGCATACTTGCCGTCGACCATCAGCGGCTCGCCGTTGACCAGGAAGAAACGCGTGTCGGAACGGTCGCCAGGGAGGAACTCCTGCGCCATGATGTAGCCGCCTCGCTGGATCGTCTCCACCATCTGCTTCAGGTTCGTCAGGTCCTTCTCGACCAGGAACACATCGGCGCCGCCATATCCGTTCAGCGGTTTCATGACGATTTTGCGCCCGCAGTCCTCGTGGAACCGGCGGATCTCCTCAATCTCCCGCGTGACGATCGTCCGGGGCCTGACCGATTCCGGGAAATGCTGGAAGTACAGCTTGTCGATGGCATAGGCGAGCGTATCGGGATGGTTGAGCACGATGACGCCGCGTGCCATGGCCAGGCGGCCGAAGAGCACGCCCGCCTGCTGGGCCCACGCGCGGTCGTTCTCCACTTCCTCCGACGGATTGTACCGCAGCCAGAACACGTCCATGTCATCGGTCGTGATCCGCTCGCGCGGTGCGTCCTTCGCCTGGAGCGCGGCGAGGAAGCTCTCCTTGGTGCGTGCGTTCGCCGGAGCAACGTGCGCCAGCCCGCCGACGCGGCCGTCCTCGAGATACGTGAGCTGGTCGATTCCGATCACGTGCACGGTGTGGCCGAGCTTCGCCGCCGCATGACACAGAATGGTCGTGGTGGCGGGAGGTACCTCTGTCGCCACGTCGTTCACCAGAAAGGTTATTCTCATTCGCTGTCGCTGATCATCTGTGTCAGGGTGAGTCCATCACGCAGCGCATCCAGACGGTGCGCCGTGTCCGGCTGCTCGAACAGGCGCGGCAGCAGTGCGGGCGCCTGGAGGTAGTCCCGTGCGCGCAGCTCCTCGATGATCGGGACGTGCTTCGCTGCAATCTTGCCGACATACAGCGGCTCGATGGCGCCGCCGGCGCGGATGTACTCCACGAGGCGGAGCAGCCCGCGCAGATAGATGAGATCGCGCGTGAAGCCGCCGCTGGCATGAACGCGCTCGGTCACGTCGAACGCAGTGCCGGCAGGAACACCGTGATCCTGTGTGAGGATGCGGAACGTATCGATGAACCCGGCGCCCTGCTCCACCGAATGGGCGGCCACGACGCGGGCCGCGAGCACGCGCATGCGCGACGCGTCGAGGCCATTGGCGAGGTACTCGGCGAGCACCGCGAGGCCCTCCTGCAGCTCGTCGTATCCCGCCAGGCCGTTGTACAGCTGCCGCAGCGGCTGCGCCCGCCCGTTGTAATACGTGAGCACGTGTGTGCCGACCTCGTGGTGCAGCAGCGGCAGCGCACGCTCCGGTCGCAGCGCAAGCGCTTCGCCAATCAGCAGGTTACCCCGTGAGACCATGAGTCCGACCAGGTCGGGGCGGATCTGTACTTCGGCGGCCAGATCGGGATACGTCGCACGGTAGTACTCGAGCTCCGTGCGCGCAGCCGCAGCGAATTCCTGTGCCGATACGTACGTCTTTGCGCCCCTGCGCACCGGCGGCGCTACGTCTCCGAGCACATCGCGCGCGACATTCAGCAGCATGTCATCGACCGCGCCATACAGGCGCATGCTCGCGAACCGGAAGCCCTCCGTGTTGCGCTCGGCGATGAGCGTGATCTGGCGGTCGAGCTCGTCGCGCTTGTCACGCAGCAGGAAAGCCATCGCCGGGTCCGCAACGGGCTCGAGGTCGACGTTGAACAGCTGCCGCTTGAGCGAGTCGGGATCGACCGGGAGAAGCCGGTAGCGGAACTGGGGCTCGCGGCTGAACTGGCTGTCGCGGAATGCCGCCCACGCTTCGCCGATGTTGACGGGCGACACGAGGAGCAGGAGCTGGTAGGAGGACTCGATCTCGGCGAGGGCCCGGTCCGCGTCGGCCACCTCGCGGCCGAACCGGCGCGGGCCGACCGCGCGGTAGCTCTCGAAGCCGGCGCTCGTCTGTACGCGCGCAAAGTCGAATGCGGCCTGGCGCAGCACGCCCGAGAGCAGCTGACGCAGCCGGCGCAGGAACACCGGATACACGGTGCCCGTCTCGGCGTCGCGGAATATCGGAGGGACCTCGAGGCCGACGAGGAGACAGCCGATGTCCCAGCACTCCTGCGTGGTGAGTAGCGAGTCGAGGTCCGGCGGATGTCGTGCGTCGGTCTGTCGTACGCGTACTGTCGTCCGGACATCGGGATCCGTCATTTCGCGCAGGCCGCGACACAAAACGTCGACGGTCGCGGCTGCTGCGCCTGTCGGGGCGTGCACGACGAACTCCGTGCTGTCCGCAGCACCGGCCCACAGCTCCAGGATCATGAACGAATCGAGCTCGCGCGTAGCGGCGGTCGCCAGGGCGGCTACGACGTCATGCGTCTCGTCCACGGCTGCGCCCAGCGCGACCAGATACGACGCCTCGCCCAGCACCAGGCGGTGCGTGCCGGGGTCCTCGCGATCCGGGGGCTGGCGATAGACGAACAGGTAGGGCAGCTTGCGATCGAGGTTCAGCACTCCGCCGTCCGGCAGCCGCTCGCGCACGTGCGCATCCATGCGGAACCGTCGCAGGGTCCGTTCGATCAGCGCGCTGTCGATAATGGCAGAGCTCATTTCGTTCCTGGTGACGTCGTAGTCGTGCGAATCCATGTAGCAAGGTCGGGGCCGAAGGGAGGTCATACATGACGTTCCATGTACGCGTGCTGGCTATCATCGCGATGCTCTCCATCACTGCATGTGCGACGACAACCCTGCCGCGGGCAATGGCGCCGCTGGCGTTCGCCGATGCGGACAGCGTCGCGAGCAGCGTGCTCGCGCCCGGCGTGACGCATACGTTCGTGCGGGATACGCGCGGGCCCTGGGCCATTCATGTGATCGAGGTCGATGCGCGTCGCTGTGAGCCGCTGCTGGAAGCGCGCAAGCCCGGCCGCGCCCTGAGTGAACGGGCAACCACGTCCGCTCTCACCGGTGACGCGCTCGTCGGCGTCAATGCCGACTTCTTCATGCTGCCGGGCGGGACGCCGGTCGGCGCTCACGTGACGGGTGGGGTCACGCTCATCGGACCGGGCGACCGCCCCGTATTCGCGATCACCGGCTCGGCCCCGGCACCGGCCGGGTGGAGGATCGGTACCGCTCAGATCAGCGGACACGCGCGCGTGCGGTCGGACACCGCCGCCGTCTCGCAGGTGAACAGGAGCGCGCGTGCCACGTCCGCGAACCGCGGAACGACCGACGGACTCACGCTCTTCACCACCTGGATCGGTGACTCCGTTCCCGCCGACAGCGCCGCCCGCAGACTCATGCTGCGCGTCATCGCGGGCGACGAGTCGGGCGGCCGCGGTGTCGTGGTGTCGGGGGATTCGGCCGCCGGCCCGTCTGCCATCGGTACTGGCACCGTGGTCCTCCACGCCCGCGAGGACACTCGTGAGTGGGCTCGGCGACGCGTGCCGGGAGATACGATCCACTGGTCGCTTCAGGTCACCATCGGCCCGCCGGACGCCCGCTCCACCGTCCGGGAAGCGGTAGGCGGTTTCCCGACGCTGCTGCGCGGCGGCGCGGCGGTCCTGGGCGAACAGACCGTCAATGCCAGCTTCTCGAGTGCCCGGCACCCGCGCACCGCGATCGGCTGGACGCCCGATGACCGCCTGCTGCTCGTGGTCGTGGACGGCCGGCAGCCCGAATGGAGTGCCGGCATGTCGCTCGATGAGATGACGTGGCTCTTCCTCAGCATCGGCGCGTCCGACGCACTGAACCTCGATGGCGGCGGCTCGACCGCGATGGCCGTCGGCGGCACGGTCGTGAACCGGCCGTCGGACCGCGAGGGCGAACGCGCCGTCGGCAATGCCCTCGCGCTGACCGGCTGCCGCTGAGCCGCGGACTGGCTTCCCGCACGCGTTCCGGCGCGCACAGGCGGCACACTCAGGGCTTAGCCGCGCCCGGAAACGTATGGTCCGCGCCTTGCGCTCACCGACTTCATGAGTGATGCGACGACCGTGCGCCGTCGCCCCCACGGCGCCAGCCGGGATACCCTCCTGGCCACGCTGCGGGAGCGGTTCGGTTTCGACGAATTCCGGCCGGGCCAGGAAGACATCATCCGGGCGATCCTCGACGGGCGGGATACGCTGGCGGTGATGCCTACGGGTGCCGGCAAATCCCTGATCTTCCAGCTCCCGGCGCTGCTGCTGGACGGCCTGACCGTGGTGGTATCGCCGCTGATCGCGCTGATGAAGGACCAGACGGACAAGCTGGAGGAGCTGGGGGTGGACGCCCTGACCATCAACTCCGGGCTCACGGCGCGCGAGCAGCGCGAGGCCGAGGAGGCGGTTGCGGCGGGGGCGGGCGATATTCTCTATGTGACGCCGGAGCGGTTCCGCGACCGGGAGTTCTTCGAGACGCTGCTGGAGCGCCGCGTGGCGCTGTTCGTGGTTGATGAAGCGCACTGCATCAGCCACTGGGGTCATGATTTCCGTCCGGACTACATGATGCTGGGCGCGATCGCGGACCGGCTGGACCGGCCGCCGATCGTGGCACTCACCGCGACCGCCGGACCGGATGTGCAGGATGACATCATCAGTCAGCTGCGGATGCGGGAGCCGTTCCGCCGTATCGGAGAGCTGATCCGCCCGAACCTGCTGCTGGAAGTGCAGCGCACGGTCAACCAGGCGCTGAAGGACGCGGCACTGGAGAAGCTGCTCGGCGAGACGGATGGCACGGGCATCATATACGTCGCCACGGTGAAGGAAGCGAAGCGGCTGTACGACGAGCTGTCGCAGCGGTGGCCGGTGGCGATGTATCACGGGAAGATGCACTCGAAGGAGCGGCACGAGGCGCAGGAGATGTTCATGGCGGATGGCGTGAAGGCGGTGATTGCCACGAACGCGTTCGGCCTCGGCATCGACAAGCAGGACATCCGATTCATCATCCATTATCACCTGCCCGGCTCGCTGGAGGCATACTACCAGGAGGCGGGTCGGGCGGGGCGCGATGGCGGCAACGCCCGCTGCACCATCCTCTACCGCGAGGAGGATCGCGCGATTCAGGGCTACTTCCTGGGTGGCAAGTACCCGGATGATGGCGAAGCGCTGAACGTAGCGCGCGTGGTGAATGGCATCGATGACGGCGATCGGATGGCGCTGAACGACATTGCGAAGCGCGCGGACGTCGCGCGCCGCAAGGCGCGCATCGTGCTCACGCTCATGAAGCGCTTCGGGGCCGTGCGCGAATATCGCGGCGGCGCCTGGGAACGGCTCATTCCGGATGTCACCACGGTCCCGCTGCACGACCAGCTGCTGGACTACGAATCACGCCGGCAGGCCGATCGGGCGAAGCTGGAGGCCATGGTGCGCTACTGCCGTACGGCGCAGTGCCGAACGCGCCAGATCCTGGCCTACTTCGGCGACGACCCGGGCGCTGAATACCGCTGTGGCCACTGCGACAACGACACCGACATCCACGGCGGCGCCAATCCCTGATGCGACGCTTGCCAGACGGAGGGTATCGCGCCTATTCTGCGCGAGGATCAACATGAGAAACGAGGCCGTGTCATGATCGACGAAGTCGATCGTACCATACTCGACGCGCTTCAGCAGAACGCGCGCACGTCGAACGCCGAGATTGCGCGGCGCGTGGGCATGGCGCCGTCCGCCATTTTCCAGCGCGTCCGCAAACTGGAGGAGAGCGGTCTCATCCAGGGATACACCGCCCGCCTCAACGCCAAGGCGCTCGGCTACGGCCTGGTCGCGTTCATCATGGTTCAGACGCGGGACAACGCGTCCTCGGTCGATACGGCCGGCCTGATCGCCGAGCTGCCCGAGGTGCTGGAGGTCCATCGCGTCGTCGGCGAGGACTGCTTCATCGTGAAGGCGCGGGTGCGTGACACGGACCACCTGGCCGAGCTGCTCGAGCACCGCCTCCAGCCGATCCGCTCCATCGCATCCACGCGCACGACCATCGTCGTGAAGACCGTGAAGGACCGCGATGATCTCCCCATGGCGAGCGCGAACGGCAGCGGTTGAATCCGGCGCGCGTCACAGCACTGTGACGCGGATGGCGTGGCAGATGTGAAGAGGGGGAGAACGCTCCGAGCGCTCTCCCCCTCATTGTCGTGTGATAGTCCGCTCAGTTCTGGTCGGCGGTCGCCGCGGACCGCGTGCCCGCATTCAGGTTGCCGTGATGCAGCAGGGCGTTGAAGACCAGGGCATAGGAGCCCAGCGTCTCGCTGCGCCAGAACGGATTGAAGCTGAACATGACGATGTGGCCGCTGCCGAGCGGAACATCGACGAGGGCAGGCGCATGAGCCAGCTCCGCGCCATTCGTGAGGCCACCGCTGATCAGAAGCTCCTTCGGATCGCTCGCGAAGCGCAGGACTGTGCGCGCCTGTGACGCGGCCTGACTGCCGCCGCGGCCACCGAACCCCTGCTGCTCCTCCTCGCCCTGCGCGCGCCGGAACTCATCTACTGCCTGGCGCCCCATGTCACGCGGCCGTCCCTGTACGATATCGTCCTCATCGATGCCGCCGCGACCGGAGCGCCGGTCCGTCGTGCTGCCATCGGGCTCATCGTTCGCGCGGGCGATGGCCGGGTTCCGCTGTCCGTCCGCGAACACCGGGCCGCGATTGAAATAGACGCCGAGCGTCTCGCCGTAGCCGTACAGGAGCGGGCTGGCCGAATCGGCCGTTGCCGTGCGGAACACACCGCCCGGCGCCCACAGGTTGGGCGTGTCCGCCACGCGCACGCCGCCTGCCATGCCGAAGTGAATGGGGAGCATGCTGCTGTTCGTGATGGTGACCAGAGTGCCGCCCTGTTCCACGAAGCGCTGCAGGTTCAGCACACCCTGCAGCTCGAGCCCGCCGCGCATGTCGTCGGTCGAGTCCTGCCGGCCCAGGTTCGGTGTGACGTCCGTCTTCTTCCACGGCATCGGGCTGTCGCCCGAGAGGCCGCTCACCACCTGAAGCGGATCGTTCGATGAGGGCCCGAACAGGATCACATCATAGCGCTCGCGCAGGCGCGGATTGTCGCGGGCCTCGTGCACGGAGATGTAGTTGAACGGGATGCCGTACTGATCCAGTGCCAGCCGCATCCAGCCTTCCGTCTGCGTCGTCTGCCACGTGTGCATGACCGCGATGCGCGGCGCCGCGACCGCGTGCGTCGCAACGGAGGGAGCGGCGCTCACGCCGACTGCCGTGAACCCGAACTCCTGCGCGGCATCATTCAACAGCTGCGCGAGATTGCCCGGATTGCCGGACGTCGGGATGATGAACGTTCCCGCGTTGAACGTCCGGCCGGCCGCGTCGAACGAGGTCTGTGCCGCCTGCATGCGCAGGTTGCGATGACGGAACCGGAACGATGCAAGATTGTTGTCGGCGTTGTAATTGATGATGAACGCGCGCGCGCCGCTCGCATTCTCGACTGCACCGGCCGGCCGGACACCTTCCGTGACGACCTGCATGGGTGCGTCCAGGATCGCGACATCCTCCACGCGTACGGTCTCGGCGTTGTAGAGCGGGCCGAACGTCCAGCCCGTGTCATCGTACGGCCGCGGGTCGTCGGGATTGTAGTACTGCCTGTCGAGCATCATGTCCACGGCGCGCGAGAACGGCTGGTCCATGCGAACCACGTAGCTGCCCGCGCCGAACGTCTGCTCGCCGATCGTGGCCGGCGCGGTCGTGCGGTGCACCTCGGCGCCGTGGCGCTGGAGCAGGTCGAGCAGCTGCGCCTGCTGGCCGGGTCGCGGATCGGCAGCAGGGAACACGTATGCGGCCGGGCCCTCGGCGCGCGCCTTCGCGACGCTGCGCTGCGCCTTCAGGTAGTAGTTGCTCAGGAACTCCTCGCGGTTGTCCGCGACCTCCCGGAGCGCGATCAGCAGCGCGCTCTGCTGCAGATTCACGTTGTTGCGGATGGACCATACAGCCTGCGGCAGAGGTGTGCTCGGCCGGTGCCACTGCCGATCCACGTTGCCGTTCACGATGTAGTTGGAGGCGTTGCGCGAGCCCTGCGTCTCATAGAACCGGCCGATGGAGTTGCGCATGTTCGCGACCCAGAACATGTAGTTCGGCGCCCAGCCGTCATAGAAATCGAACGTGTAGATGCCGGGCACGCCGTGCGCCGTCAGGTCCTTGACTTCCTTGAATGCCAGCCGGTTCCACTCGCTGACGAGGATCGGGTCGATCCAGGCGTTGTAGGGTCCGCGACCGGTGGACGTGTAGAGGTACGTCGCCGACTCGTGCAGGTCGTGGAACACCGTCGGGTTGTACTCGAGGAACGTCCGCACGACGTGCTCCGACAGCTTCAGCGACAGAGACATGCCGTCGCGGTTGTTGTCGTGCGCCACATACTTGCCCCAGTAGAGCGGGCGCGTGGGGTAGGTGCCGTCCGGATCCTTGCGGGGCGCCATGTGGATGTCCACTACCTTGGCGCGGCCGTCCACCTCGATCACCGGCGTCACGAGCACGATCACATTGTCGCGGATCGCGCGGATGTGCTCCGACTCGTCTACCGCGAGCCGGTAGACCAGCTCCATCAGCATTTCGGGCGAGCCGGTCTCCGGCGCGTGTATCGCGCCCGTCGCCCAGTAGATCGGCTTTGCCTGCGGTATGAGGCGCGCGGCCTCCTCCTCGGACGTGCGCCGCGGATCGCCGAGCCGCGCGAGCATGTCCTTGTAGGTGTCGAGCTGCGCGATGGTCTGCTCGTCCGAGATCGCGACGAGGATCATCTCGCGACCTTCTTCGCTCTGGCCCATGCTGAACACGCGAACGCGCGGCGACGCGGCGGCCACCGCACGCATGTATTCGGCAATGTCCTCCGGATACGTGAGCTGCTCCGCCGCGCCCGCGATGTAGCCGTTCGCATCGAGCGGTGTCGGCACCGTGCTCGAGGCAGGCAGGTGGTCGATCAGCGGCGTGAGGAAGAACGGCTCCGTGGTGAAGCGCCGGATCTGCGCCGTGTACTCCTCGTCCACCTGCTGCTGCGCGTACAGAACGTCCGCACTCGCGCACAGCACTGCGCACAGTGTAACGAATGCACGCGCCGACCGGCCGAAGCGGCGGTTCAGCATGGATGTCTCCTTGGTTTCGGATCTTTGGGGTGCGCGGGTAGGATACGGCCGCCGTGCGCGCGCGAGCAAGCGGCCGCTCCCGATTTCGTCTACCTGTTTCCCAGGTAGCGCCGCGCCGCGACCAGCTCCGGGCGTGTCGCCTCACCGGCGCTCATCAGCTCCATGATCTCGCGGTAGCGCGCCGTGGCGGTCGCTGTCTCACCAGCCTGCTCGGCCGCACGGGCGGCGCCAAAGAGCGCCCGGGCGCGCCGCGGCTCGCGCTCGAGCGTGCGCGTGTAGGCGGCGAGCGCATCGGCCGGCCGGCCCAGCTCCAGCAGCAGGTCGCCCTCGAGCTCGCGCGCGGGCAGCAGCGGTCCGGGCGTCACCGGATGCTTCTCGACGGTTTCCTCGAGATCGGCGGCCTGGCGGGCGAGCCGCACGGCCGTCGCGTCATCGCCGGAGGCGCGTGCGACCCAGGCGGCGCCCGCGAGCCGCTGTGCTTCCACGACGGTGGACCAGTATGCGTCGCCGGCGGTGTCGAGCTGCGCCTTCAGACGCGCGAGCTCATTGACCTCGTCACGGGCCGCTGCGGCGTTTCCGCTGCGCGCCGCGCCAATGGCGCGCGCGAAGCGCGTGACGGCCTGGACGAACGGCATCGCACCGACGGGGAGCTGGAGCGCTGCTGCGTCCGACCACGCGCCGCGCTCCAGCGCGAAGCGGGCGGGCATGGCCGTGAAATTGTAGCCGAGCAGGCCGCCGTAATAGCTGTCGTCGATCCGCACCACGCGCTCGACGACGCGGCGGGCGTCGCCGTCACGGCCCTGCTGGAGGTAGGCGTACACCATGTAGTCGAGCGGGTGCACGGCTGCATTGGAGTCCGGCTCCGCGCGCGCGGATCGCATGTTCGTCTCGATCGATTCGTCCCAGTATCCCAGCCGCGTGAATATGTGCGACGGCATGTGCAGGGCGTGCGGGGCGGCCGGTGCAATGTCGGCGTATGCGAACGCCGCCTTCGTGGCGCGCTCCGCCAGCCGCGGCGAGTCGTAGGCGTGAATCAGGTAATGCGCGAGACCCGGGTGATCCGGATGCTCGTCGAACAGCGGCTGCATGATGGCGGCGCCGCGCAGCTGCGCAGCAAACGTGCTGTCCGATGGCGATGCATTGGCCACCACGGTCCGCGCGTGAAAGATCGCCGCCTCCATGTCTTCCGGATGCGCATCGTGCAGCGCCGCGAATGCCTGCTCGAGCGATGCCATGCGCGCCATGTGGTCGCGCGTCCGGTAATCCGCGTAGTAGGCGGCGACCGCGTCGATGTACATCTGCTCACGGTGCGAGGCGGCCTTTCCCAGCTCGAGGGCGCGTGCCGATGCCGCGGCTCCTTCCTCCAGTGCAGCGGCCGACGGCGTCGCACGGGTCATTGGATTGCCCAGCATCGTCATTGCGACACCCCAGTGGGCCATGGCGCACGCGGGCTCCGCATCGATGATCGACGTGAACGCCGCCCTGGCTGACTCGAACCAGAACGAGTGCAGCATGGCGACCGCTCTCTCGAACTGCGGCCGCACCGCATCCGAACACGACACGGGGAACTCCACCTTGCCCAGCTTCGCCTCGTCGCCCGCAGGATGCGGATGATCCTGCGCCCGTGCGGGCATTGCCAGAATCGCTGCAGCTG